>CAINUH010000028.1 GCA_903853735.1 uncultured Desulfomonile sp.
AGATTCATGCGTTGTCTGGAATCAGGAACGTAATCTTCGGGTAGACGAGCTTCCAATTTCAAACCAATTTCAGGATCTATCCTAGAAGCTGTTGGTTCTCCTTTGATTTCCCTGACTGCTTGTTCGAGAAGGTCCAGGTACATCTCGTATCCGACCTGAGCCACGTGTCCTGACTGTGAGGTCCCCAAAATATTTCCCGCGCCTCGAATCTCCATATCCCTCATGGCAATCCTGAAACCCTGCCCGAGACTTGAATGTTCCTGAATCACGGACATTCGCTTTACGGCGTCCTGAGTCATCAGAGTTTCCGGAGGAGTAAGCAGGTAGGCGTAAGCACGAGTATTCGACCGACCGACCCTACCGCGGAGTTGATAAAGGTCTGCAAGACCGAAAGTGTCTGCTCGATCAATAATAATCGTGTTTGCGTTCGGTATGTCAAGGCCGGATCCTATTATGCTCGTACAGACCAGCACATTTAACTTGCCGGTTACAAATTCGTACATTACCTTCTCAAGATCGCGGTCTGCCATGCGCCCATGTGCAACCGCAACTCGTGCTTCCGGCACCAGGCTCTTGATCGAAGCGGCTCGCCTGAAAATAGTCTCAATTCTGTTGTGAAGATAAAAGGCCTGTCCCCCTCGATTCAATTCTCTCGAGAGAGCCTCTCTTACAACATCGTCGGACTGCTTCATTACATGAGTCCTTATGGACTTCCTGTTGGTCGGGGGTGTTTCTATCACTGAAAGGTCTCTAATGCCTGTAAGGGACAGATTCAACGTTCGTGGAATCGGGGTGGCAGTCAATGTGAGCACATCGACTTGGGCTTTGTATTGCTTGATTCTCTCTTTGTGAGCCACCCCGAATCGATGTTCCTCGTCTACGACTAAAAGCCCCAGCTCTCGGAAAGCTATGTCCTTGTTGAGGAGTTTGTGAGTGGCGACGATCAGATCCAATGTACCGTTATTGAGGTTGTGGATGATCTGTCTTTGGTCCGTCCCAGTACGAAATCGAGACAATACGTCCACGTTGATCGGATAGCTCTTAAATCGACGCTTGAATGTTTCGTAATGCTGTTGGGCCAGTACCGTAGTCGGCACTAGCACAGCTACCTGCTTACCGTCCATGATTGCACGAAAAGCTGCTCGAAGAGCTACTTCCGTCTTTCCGTAACCCACGTCTCCACAGACGAGGCGATCCATGGGCATGTCCGAATCCATTGATTCCATTACATCCTGGATCGCCCTAGCCTGATCAGGGGTCTCCTCGAATTCAAAGGATGCTTCGAAACCAGCCAAAGTATCATCAGGCGGCGAGTACGATTTACGCTTGGCGATCTGTCTCTTGGCAAATATTTGGAGCAGTTCATTGGCCATCTCCCGAATCGCTTTTTTTACTTTGGCCTTTGTCTTCGCCCAGCCTTTGCCGCCTAGACGATCAATTGCAGGCAGAGCTTCCGACGCTGAAATATATTTCTGAATTACGTGAAGACGATCAACCGGCTGGTAGAGAAGATCACCGCCGGCGTACTCAATTACCATGACTTCGCCGGGAATGCCCTCGAACTCTTTATGAGCCAGCCCTCGAAAAATCCCAATTCCGTAATCCTCGTGAACAACCGGATCGCCTTCGGCCAAATCAGTCAGAGAGGAGATGAAGGCCCCAGCGGCGCGTTTTTGTGTATGAGCCCTGACCCTGGTTCCAAAAATGTCCTCCTCAGTGAGGATTATGAGCCTCGCCTCCTCCATGCGAAAACCAGAGGAAAGCGGTCCCACATAAAGTCGAATGCCCGGAGTTGGATCTGAGTCAAGGTTGCATAATTCAAAACCGAGTCCTCTAAAATCGAGACCAAGGTTGTAAGGTTCCAGGAGGTTCAAAAGTCTGTGGGCCTGACCCTGGGTATGGCTGACCATGAAAACTTCGTTTCCGTCATTTCTCCATTCCTTGAGCCTTTTGACCAGGCCCGCCATTCCTGAGTCGTATGTCTGGGATTGCAGAAGGTCTTTCCTTATATCACTGTTGGAGTCGCACTTGATCCTGTGGCCGATCCTATGTCCCCCTTCCATCTCAAGTTCAGACATGACCACGACGCGAAAGTCTTTGAGACGTCTCAAAAAATCTGATCGAGAGAGATAAAGCTCCGCCGGTTCCGGAACCGGCAGTCCATCATCATAGGCCGATTGAAAACCTCTCAATATTTCTTCCTGAAAGTCTTCGAAAGCTGTTCCTATGGTATTCTCATCCGGCAAGACGATGGTAGAATCACGGGGTATGTAATCAAAAAGCGATTCCAGAGGAGAACATAGGTACGGCAGGTAGTATTCGGCTCCAACATACCTTAGGCCCTGTCGCAAATCATCCAATAGCCTTTGCCTGACACGCTTTTCCACACCTCTTTCTTCACAAATCGAGAGAAGCCTTTCAGCTCCAAACTGTCTCTCTGTCTGATCCGCGATAAACATGTTCACCGGCCCGATGATGATTTCGGCAACCTGCTCTCTCGATCTTTGATTCGCAGGATCGAAAGACCGAATCGATTCTATCACATCTCCCAGTTGTTCAATTCTGATCGGGTAGGTATACAATGGTGTGTATATGTCTATAATGAAGCCTCGTAACGAAAAATCGCCAACGTCTTCGACCAATGGGGCGCGGGAGTACCCAGCTTGAACAAGCTGACGAGCAAGTTCATCCCGATCAAGGTCTTGTCCCACAGACAGAGAAGAAATCGAACGGCCAAACATACTCCGGGGAATAATCTTTCTGACAAGGGCGTCCAATCCAACAGACATCACTCTGGGCAAATGCCCTTCAGCCAGCCTATAAAAGACAGCCATTCGCTCTTTCCACACATCGCTTTCGTATCCCGCAAACGAGTACGGGAGAAAGTCAGAGGATGGATATGAAACTATGGCATCCCGAAGAGGATAAATAGATTGTTCTTCATCACCATGAAAGAAACGAATGTCCGATGCCGACGCGGCTGCCTTTTCACCGTCGGTATGGATAATCACGGTTGTCCCTGAACCACTTCTGAGGGCGGATGCGATCATGAACGATGGAGCTGAGCCCTGCAAACCGTATATTCCTCCGTTGTCTTTGGATCTCGTGAGGAAGTCTAGGGCCTGGCGGAAGGGTGTGAACAGGGAGCCGGTCAACGAATCAACTCTCTCCGAATGATAATGTTAGCGAGCAGTAAAGACTTCTTGTACAGCCTATCATATACACGCATTCAACAAAAGCGGTTCGGTCCCATTGACTTAACGTTACTGATCCGCTATCCATGAGAACCGGTGTACAACATAGAGTTGCGGTAATGTGCCAAAAAAAGTTGTGAGGTAGGGCCTTGGCCGAGAAGAAAATCACGCGGAAAGAACTGCTCAAGGAACCTGATGAATTCTTGACCTTGACCGGGAAATCAATCGTTTATTTTCGAAAGCATCCCCGCCAAGTCACCATTGCAGGCGTTGTGTTAGCGGTCTGCGTGGTCGTTGGCGCCGGGATTTATTCTTACAATAACTACCGAGAGAAACAAAGCCACGAGGTGTTTCAGAGAGCCGCCGCTGCTTACCACTCTCTCGTGCAATCCGACGAAAATGTGAACCCCGAAAAACTTGACTACCTCTTCAACACATTCGAGCAGGCGGCAAAAACATATCCATCCATGCCCGCAGGAGAACAGGCTTTGTTGTATACGGGGCACATCCTATTTAAGAAGAAAGACTACAAAGGCGCCCTGGAACGATATAACCAAATGCAGTCAACCAGCCTCGTGAAAAGGGGGCTTGGTCAGTTGGTATTGTACCATATAGGCAGGACTAGATTGGCATTGGATGATTATGAACAAGCAGTTTTGATCTTCGACCAGCTTTCGAAAGACACGAATTCTCCTTATCGCCGAGAAGCTTACGCCTCCATCGCCAGGATTTACGAATTGATGAACAAGAACAAGGAAGCGGTTCAGGCCTACCGCCAGTATTTGAAGATATTTCCAGAAGCACCTGATGCGGCATTTGTGAGGGCCAGAATCGCGGATCTCTCGGCGCAGGGATAAACAAATTTATTAAAAATGACCTGGTTTCAACTTGGTAACACCGATTTTCGTGTAAATGTCCCCATTTTGAGAAACTATGTCCTCTTGATGATCACCTCCATGTCTGATACCCAGACACTGAAAGACGAGTTCTCTACATTAATTAGGTAGAAGCCATGTTGCTCTTGGACTTCAGGGCTGAAAGCATTCTCGGCTAAAAGCTCATCCAGAATTTTCCTGACCTCTGTAAAACCGAGATCCTCAAAAAAAACTATTGAGAATGCGCGGTCAGCGTGCAAGAAGGGCATAGTGTCCATAGGTTAATCTCTCCGAGCGACCATAGACCAACCTCTCGGCCAGGTCAACTTCTCACAAAATGGCGTTGTTGTCTCTTGACAGCCCCAATAATAGTCTGTAAAAGTCAACCGGGGGGTGAATTTTTCGCTCTCATTGCGGAGTGGGATTGGTGAAAGGAGGAGTGGACATGACCAAAGCGGAACTCGTGGCACGTATCGCAGAGGAGGCAGGCATATCTAAGAAGGCTGCCGGATTGGCTCTGGAATCAGTCGTGAAGGTGATTCACGATGTGCTAAAAAATGGTGACAAAATAAGGATTAGCGATTTAGGTACATTTAGCGTGGTGAAAAGAAAGGCCAGGAAGGGTGTAAATCCCCGTACGGGCAAGCCAATAAAGATACCGGCCACTACGGCCCCTAAATTTGCTTCCGCTAAGGCTCTGAAGGACTCAGTCAGGAAGTAATTTTCCTCCTCGGTCGGTCTTCCGGCGCCGTAAGCCTCTCAGGGAACGGAAAAACCCTACAGCCCGCTCCCGCGATTTCAGAATGTGGGCCTGACGTCGGAAGCCGCCTTTTCGGCTGTTGTTCGCA
>CAINUH010000029.1 GCA_903853735.1 uncultured Desulfomonile sp.
AAGGCAATTCCACACCTGGGCGAAAAACACTTCAATATGGTGGGGGACCGGTGGCTGTGTGGATGTGGCAATTATCCTTATCGTTCGGTCGGGGTAGCGCGGGCAAACAATGGAAAAAAAGAATTCTTACCTGAGGATTTCAATCTCCACCCTGCGTCCAATTCTGTCAGAAGGGCCACCAGGCACCTGCATGTCCGAACCGGTCATGCCATGAGGCACAATTTTGATCTTTGAGGCGGGAATGCCCAGGTTCCTGACCAAGTAATCGGCCACGGCCTCAGCTCTCTGTCGAGACAATTTGAAGTTATAGTCGCGATTCCCTTTTCCGTCTGAGAATCCGTGAAGCACTAATTTGGCGAGAGGGTCTTGGGTCAAATTACGTGCGGCAACTTCCACTACTGTCAAGTTCGCTGAATCCGCCGACGGATCCTTTGATCTTACAGAAACACTGTTGTGGTCAAAAGTAATCATGAGTTTGGAAGGCTGGGCAGTCGTTGCGGCGGGCGGTGGAACAGAACGCCCGCAAGGAACCACCAAAAACCTTTTCATCCAAGCGTGCCACTCCGCGGGAGAATTTATCATCTCTGCGTTCGTATAAGTGCCTCTACCTTTTTCTGCTATGGCCTTCAGGAAAAAGGCTCCGTCCTGTGCATTGCCTATTTGAAATGTGTGAATTTCAAGGTCAGGATTGTTTGCGCTAATCTGTTCTGTAATTTTTATTGGATCCGTCTTACAGGACTCTATCCCGCCTCCTACGAGAACGATCACAGACTTGCCCGACAAGCCCGCGACTTCGTCGGCCGCCGCTCTGAGGCCAGCGGACAAAGAACTTACGCCGTAAGAAACCGTGCGGGGAAAAGCATTCAGGAATCTCTGAGGATCCCATGGCTGAATTGCCAGAACGCTTTCGGTATTGTCGCAACCCATTCCAACTTTTAACCCGTAGTGGCGCAAGCCCACGTTAAAGAAACCATCCGCAGTTATCGGCATGGCTTTCTCGAAAAAATCCATTTGCTTCAAAAGAAACTGGTAACGGTCGCGCTCCTTCATGAAACCGGAAGCATCGAAAAGAACTAGTATATTGGGTATTCCCTTGCAGTCGTCGCCGAATGCGTGGGACCCAGCCAGAACAAGAAGCATGGACAACACCAAGAATCGATGGAGCCAACTCCTGCAGGCCAATGGCATAATGAACTCCAGTGAAGTAAGCTGCGGCGGACGCGCCGCTGTCACCAATTCCGGTGGAAGTAGCAGAGGATACGGCAATTGTCAAGAATTTTGACAAAATATCTATCGATATCGTCATGTTCCGACCACTGTATTCGGCTGACAGTTCCATACGAGACATAATGCTCATACTTGACAATCTGCCCAATGAATCTATCCTGTCTCCATGGCGCTAAACCACGCAAACAAAAGCCATTGGGAACATTGGGTTATAATGGCTGGCTGTGCAGCAGCAATTGCCGGTTCCTATGCTCTGACAGTCTCAGAAAATGGCGATCTTCGTTTCTGCAGTACGTTCAGTCAAAGTCAGACTTGTATTCCTGAGGTTTGTATACTGAGAAGAATTATAGGGATCTCGTGCCCAGGATGTGGTCTCATGCGAAGTTTTGCCGCAACGGCGCGGATCGAACTCAAAAGAGCCGTTTTCTTCAATCCCATGGGTCCAGTTCTGTTCGTAATTTGCATTTTACAAATCCCGTACCGCATGATCAAGTATTATGAAGTGGGAAGTTCTCAGGTTCTATGGAATAAGATTGACGAGCGCCTGGATCTGGTCACTTGGACAATTGTAGGCGGCCTGTTGCTGACCTGGTTTGCAAGGATTGTGGACGGACTCGCATCTTGAGATCAAGTCGTAGCCTATGGCTCCTCGTAATGACACCCCACCTCCGCTTTCTCCGGCAACGAATAAGGAATGTCGTCATTGGAAGTTGAGCCAAGAAATCCAGTCCGACATTCCGGCATTACAAACAAACCAACCAACGGTTGACTGACCGTGGCCTGTCTGTCAGGTTTGACAAGACAGAGGATCGAGCACAACTGGGCGGAGGCAATATGCTACAGGAAATATTGACAGCCGTATTCACAGTCCTTTTCTTATGTGTGGCGGTCATAATTAATGGGTATTTCTGGGGTTGGTTCTATTCCGGTTCAACCGACCAAGACGAAACCTCCTACTTTAGGACCGATGACGGCTGGCGATTGGCCATACATCACTACCGACCTCAGGGAAGATCCACAGATGAGATCCCGGTCGTGCTGTGCCACGGGTTAGGGGCCAACCGTTACATCTTTGATGCTCCAGGCTCTCCTTCGTTGGCACGGTTTCTGAGCAAGAGAGGCAGAGATGTTTGGGTCGCAGAACTGAGAGGTTCGGGCATGAGCGACCGCCCGGGAATTTTTCTCGCGGATGTTCCGTACTCGTGGACTTTTGACGATCATCTGCATTACGACGTTCCTGCAATTATCAGCCATGTCATAAATCGCACCGGCGCCGGGACAATTCACTGGGTCGGCCACAGTATGGGGGGGATGCTCATTCACGCGTATCTATCCGAACACAAGTGTCCAGCTATCTGTTCCGCGATAACCCTGGGGGCTCCCACAGATTTTTCAAAGACCACTATGAAAGCCATTATAATTCTTTCCAGGATGAGATTTGCTCTCAGGTTGATGCCTATCCCTCCCATGCCTTTTAACGGCCGTCTGGTAGTGCCTATAGCCGACCGTGTGCCGGCCTGCCTATTGGGACTTTTCTATCCCCCTAATATTGCACCGGATGTAGCAAGAAGAATCGTTGCGTTGGGTTCCGAATTGATAACTTCCTGGAAATTGTGGCTCGATTTCGGACGTTTTGTCGATACCGGGGTTTTGGCTCATGAAAACGGAAGGCCTTATCTCAAGAACATTTCCCAATCGAGCGTCCCCATTTTCCTCATTGCAGGGGCCAAGGACGCAATGGCTCCCCCTGACTCAGTATCGGCCGCCTGTGTTCCAGGCAAAGACTCCGGCGAAAGATTGTACAATGTGTTGGGAAAGACTTCAGGAACCGTTGAGGACTACGGCCACGTAGATCTCTTGGTTGGGATGAGAGCCGAACAGGAAGTGTTTCCTTCTATTCTTGAATGGCTCGCCGCACACGACCCTCTGAATAAAGAGGCGGGAGACTCGTGAGTGACTGCCGAAAAGTATGCACTGTGAAACCTACCATTTGAAGGGAGTGGGAAAGACATCAATTGGGGGAATCTGCAACGGTAATTCGTTAGAGCCTCTGAGCCTTCGAGAAATAGCTGACAATGGGACAATGCTATCTGGAGGAACCTGAGTACACACAAGATTAGGGCATGCGTACTCTGCCCGTACTGCCGCAGGCTGCAAGAGACAGTATGGATGCCCAGGTTCTGCAGCAGTTGCATTACGGGGTTCATAAGGGTTCAGCATTTGGGATGAGGCTGAGTCTATAATCCCTAACACTGCGATCACGCAAGCAGGAATGATTTTGAGAGAACACGAGTTCATTTGGAGACAGTCCTCGTGAAGCGATTATACTAGCATAGAATGTCATACTAAGATGTTAATGTCAATATATGGTAACTTTTATCTGTATACATCATATCACATTGTTTTATAAAGTTATTTTGGTTACTGTTTGTTTGGACATCGCAAAATCCCGGCCGCCTTTTTTCTCTTGACTCAGGTCCAGGAACGAAAGTATTATGATAGATTATTTTTTGTTGAGGAACCGGCAGAAGTCTCATGAAAGTCCGTGTGGACAATATACCCAAAGACGGTCTGCGATTTTCTTTCTCAGGTCAAGAAGATGTTCTCTCTCAAATCATGGAAAAGTTTCCTGCGGTGTCTGGAGTCAAGATCGACCCACTCATACAGGGAGACATTCAGTTGCTTCAGACTACTGACGGGATAGTTTTGAACGGGAGTATTCGGACAACTCTGAATTTGCAGTGCTCACGATGCCTTGCCACATTCGATATTGACAAGGATCTGGACTTGAACTTTCTTGTCCGTCAAGTAGATTTTGATGGCACAACAGACAAGGACGCCTGGGATTCCCAAGACAGTGAGATTGTTGTTGGATCTGAAATAGACCTCGGAGAAATCATTGTGCAGGAACTCTTGCTGGAAGTTCCCATGAAACCTCTCTGCCGAGAGGACTGTCAGGGACTTTGTCCCCGTTGCGGCGCTCTAAGGGGTTCCGATGATTGTGATTGTCCGCTGGAAGTCTCTGCGGACCCCAGGTGGGAACAACTGACGAACCTCGTCAAAAAGTGACGCCGTCGGACCTCGGACATACCGACTTTTCTTGTGGAATGGTTTGGTAGTCTTGAGCGCAATGAACTTGTCGGCTTTATTCAGAGATTTTTCTAAATGCAGTTGCAAGTAGCATGACAATTCATGTAAACGAATGTCTGTGTCTGTTAGTACTCTAACGGTATGTTGAACGGCCGAACAGAATCGGCTTCGGTCGGGACAAACAGCGTGACAGGGAACTGAAGATCACGTGAGGCTTGGCTGAACGCGCCCCCCCCCATTTTTAGGGAGTGACCACCTGCACAGTCCTGAATGGATATAAAATGACAGGAAAAGAGCTTAACAATGCCAGTACCAAAAAAACGGGTTTCTCGCACCAGACGGGACAAACGACGGACCCATAAGAAACTTACACCGGTGAATTTGACCGAGTGCCCTCAGTGCTCTGAACTTACGCTCCCCCATAGAATATGCCCTGGGTGCGGATTCTACAAGGGTAGATCCGTGATCGCAGCAGAGTCTTGAGTTGAAGTAGCATGACGAATCAGTGTGCCGGCAGGCAAAAGCCTGATTCAATTGCTTTGATGTTTCCAGGCCAAGGTTCTCAGTTTCTGGGAATGGCCTCGGATCTCATGGCGGCAAAATCCAAAGCGAGAGACATTGTCGAGCGAGCCGAAGAATGTCTCGGATATTCCTTGAGTAAGATAATGGCGGGGGAGCCCCCTGGTGATCTGGATCGGACACGCTATACACAACCGGCAATTTTTGTTCATTCCGTAGCCCTTTACGAAGAACTGCTTTGTAAGTGCCCCGTGTCTCCAGTCGCCGCCGCTGGTCATTCCTTGGGAGAGTATTCAGCACTTTACGCTGCCGGAGTATTTGACTTTGAAACTGCCCTGCGGCTTGTCCAGGTCAGGGCCAAAGGCATGGAGGAAGCTCAGCCTGCTTCCACATGCGGAATGGCCGCTCTCGTCGGAATTACGCGGGAACGGGCGCTGGAACTCGTGGAAATGCACAGAAAAAACGATGTGTTGGAAGTTGCAAATTTTAATGCCCCGGATCAGATTGTGATTTCAGGTCATAAGACCGCAGTCGACAGGGCTGTTGAGGCGGCAGGTAAGGAAAAGCGTGTTAAAACGGTGATTCTCAATGTTTCGTCCGCGTTCCACACATCGCTCATGGAACCCGCACTCGAGACCCTTGGCCAAACACTTATGGATATTACTGTCGGCCGGCCCAATTACCCCGTTGTGGCAAACCTGGACGCTCAGTTTTACCCATCAGAGGTTACGGAAGTCAGGAGTCGGCTGATCGAGCAAGTGGTTCGACCTGTCCTCTGGGATGATTGTGTCAAAACCATGGTAAAGACTGGCGCCAGAACCTTCATCGAGATTGGCCCAGGCAAGGTTCTGTCCGGTCTATTGCGCAGAATCGATCGGCAGGCTGCAGCAATCAATATTTCCGATCTGAAAAGCCTGCGTAGTGCAGAGGATGCTTTGGCGGCATGAATTACGATCTGTGGACTCAGAAATTCCTGACTGGCAAAACGGCCCTGGTCACTGGCGGGTCCCGAGGTATCGGCAAAGTTATTTCCGTTGCTTTGGCTCAGGCCGGCGCTTTCGTCGCGATAAACTATCGTGCAGGTTCTGAAGCTGCACAGGACACACTTGAGGCCATCAGGCTTGATGGAGGCCAGGGAAAACTAGAGCCTTTTGACGTAAGTGACACCAAGGCTGTTGAAATCGCCATAGCCGACATAATTAGCGAAAGGTCGGCAATAGACATCCTTGTTAACAATGCGGGCGTTTGCAGCGACGGGCTCGTTGGTCGAATGAAAGACGCCGACTGGAATGATGTCCTGTCCACAAATCTTACCGGCGCGTTCAACTTGAGCCGGGCCGTGGCAAAAATCATGATTCGCAAGAGACATGGGAGGATAGTCAATATATCCTCTACTGCAGGAGAGGCGGGAAACCCGGGCCAGGCAAACTATTGCGCGGCAAAAGCCGGATTAATAGGCCTAACAAAGGCCTTAGCAAGGGAGTTGGCTCCAAGAAACATACTGGTAAACTCAGTCTCGCCCGGGATCATCAGTGGCGGCATGACCGAGAGACTCAAGGAAACTCAATTGGAGATCATCCGGAACCATGTTCCTTTAGGCAGGATGGGTCAACCGGAAGATGTGGCGGCTGCAGTGCTTTTCCTGTGCTCAGGGATGTCGGATTACATCACGGGCCAGGTGATACGGGTTAACGGCGGGCTTTACATGTAAGAAATGGGCGTCTTAGTGCTCTTGAGGGCAAAGAAATTCCGGTACAGCCAGAGCGAACTCCGGCAATTTCCAACAGACGCGTACGATGAAATACCTCGGGGAGGAGACCCTTATGGATGCGCTTGAACAAAGAGTCGTAGATCTCATTACCGAAGTGCTTGTCGACGTCAACAAGGAAAACATCCAAATGAATTCGAAGATCGTGGAGGATCTGGGAGCCGAATCTCTCGATATTTACGACATGATCGCTCTTCTTGAAGACGAGTTCGACATGGAGATTACCGACGAGGAAGTTGAGAAGATTCAAACGGTTCAAGATGTTGCCGATTTCATCAAGGAGCACCAGAAAGGCGCTTAACCAAAGATCGCCTACTGAACAACTATTGGTTTCAGGAGGATATCGTGCGAAAGCGGGTTGTAGTTACTGGAATGGGCATGCTCACATGTCTCGGGACGGGGGTAGCTGCCAACTGGGATGCGATCACCGGCGGTAGATCCGGTATACGGACCATCTCTCTTTTCGACGCTTCTGGTTTCCACACTCGCATAGCGGGTGAGGTAGGGCAAAATTTTGACCCTGGCGGGCACATTTCTCCAAAAGAATACCGCCGCTTGGACCGTCATCAGCAATTCGCCCTTGTTGCCGCGGCTGAAGCAATTGATGACAGTGGTGTGAAATATCCACCGGAGAATCCGTATGGCGTCGGAGTCATAGTGGGATCCGGCATGGGCGGCGTGGAGTCGCTGGAAAAAGGAATGGACATTTTGCAAAAAAAGGGCCCGAGACGCATGCCCCCGCTTATGATAATTATGACCGTCATCAATATTTGTTCGGGAATGCTTGCCATAAAATACGGGTTCAGGGGTCACAATTTCGGGCTGGTCAATGCGTGCGCGTCTGGAACTTCTGCCATCGGAGAAGCTTACAGGTTGATCGCTGAAGGACTTGCGGACACCATGCTGACAGGTGGTTCGGAGGCGGTCATCACGCCTTTGGCTGTGTCAAGCTTTAACGCACTCCGAGCACTATCAACGCGAAATGATGAACCCCAACGAGCTTCAAGACCGTTCGATGCCCTGCGAGATGGATTTGTACTCTCCGAGGGCGCGGGCATGCTCGTTCTGGAGTCATTGGAAAATGCCCAAAGAAGGGGCGCCAATATTCACGCCGAAGTCGTGGGGTACGGCGCCACTGAAGACGCTTTCCATCCCGTAATGCCGGATCCGGACGGGGAAGGCGCGTACCGTGCCATGCTGAAAGCGTTAGAGTACGCGGGTATTGAGCCCTCCATGGTCGGCTATCTCAATGCCCACGGCACGTCCACAGAACTGAATGACAAGACGGAGACCGTGGCAATAAGAAGACTGTTCGGTTCCTCGGCCAACGATGTGTCGATCAGTTCGACCAAATCCATGACCGGCCACATGATAGGAGCAGCAGGAGCGGTTGAGGCCATTTATACCATCATGGCCATCAAAACCGGCAAGATACCGCCAACCATCAACCTTGACATTCCTGATCCAGAGTGCGATTTGAATTATACCCCTCACAAAACTGTGGATCGACGTGTGGACTATGCTCTTTCAAATAGTTTTGGGTTTGGAGGCCAAAACGCAAGCCTGTTGTTCAAGATGGCAGAATAGTTATGTCAAAAACTCTCATCGGATCCGATCATGCCGGATTTGAACTCAAGAGTCTTCTCAAGGGATATTTGCATAAACACCACATCGAGGTTCTGGATGTTGGTTGCACCGAACCTGTTTCATGCGATTACCCGGATTTTGCACAAGACCTTTGCAAACGGATTCAGAGAGGAGAAGCTCTCAGGGGCATTCTGATTTGCGGAACCGGGCTCGGGATGTCAATGGCAGCCAATCGATTCAAACGGATTCGCGCAGCCCTTTGCACGACGGAACTCCACGCCAGACTAAGTAGGGCCCACAACGATTCAAATGTACTGGTTATTGGGAGTCGAATCACCGGAACGGATCTGGCACTGGCAATATTGATGGCATGGCTTGATACACCTTTTGAAGGTGGGCGCCATGCAAAACGTGTCGAGATAATCGACAGGTCGTGAATTCTAAAACCAGGAATCAAACAAGGACCGCATTAAGCAACCAAACATGGTCGAAATTCCCACCCTGCAATGTAACATTGCCATTATCATTTGCCGTGGGATTAAGATCTGGTTTCGACACACAACAATTGGAGTGGCCGCAGCGGCATCCGATTAGGGATTTCAGATACCTCCAAAGGTTCATCCGACACGGGGGAAAGCAAGATCCTGCACTGGGCATCTTGCACCATTACAAAGGAAAGCTATGAGCCCGCTTGAGCAGACCGATCACGAAGTATTCAGAATCATAGCTGATGAGAAGGAGCGCCAGGAAAACCGCCTCGAGCTTATCGCATCTGAGAATTTCACCTCGCTGGCAGTAATGGAGGCCCAGGGAAGCATTCTTACGAACAAGTATGCCGAGGGTTACCCCGGCAAGAGATACTATGGCGGCTGTGTTCACGTTGATGCGGTTGAAGACTTGGCCCGTCGTAGAGCCATGGACTTGTTCGGCGCAGAGCATGCCAATGTTCAACCTCATTCAGGCACCCAAGCCAATATGGCTGTCTATTTCTCGGTAATGAATCCCGGCGACACGTACCTTGGCATGGATCTCGCGCACGGCGGGCATCTGTCCATGGGGCATCCAAAAAATTTCTCGGGGAAAATTTACCATGTCATTCCGTACGCTGTGCGGCATCAAGATCACAGGATCGATTACGACCAACTTCGAGACATAGCAAAAAAACATACACCGAGAATGATTATAGCTGGAGCTAGTGCGTATCCACGGATAATCGATTATGAGATTTTTGGCGAAATCTCCCGTGAGGTGGGCGCCGTGCTCATGGCCGACATAGCCCACATAGCCGGCCTCATCGTTGCCGGCGTACATCCCTCTCCCGTTCCACATGCCGATTTCATTACCACCACCACGCACAAGACATTGCGTGGACCAAGGGGCGGGATGGTCCTGTGCCGAAAGGAGTATGCCAGGGCTCTTGATTCATGCATATTCCCGGGTATGCAAGGAGGACCATTGATGCACGTGATAGCCGCCAAGGCTGTCGCGCTCGGTGAGGCATCCACTGAAGAGTTCCGTGAATACCAGAAACGAGTTGTTCACAACGCAAAGGTGTTGGCAGATGCGTTGTTGGAGGAAGGGTTCAATCTGATTTCCGGCGGCACGGACAATCATCTCATTCTCATGGATCTCTCAGACCAGGGCATCACAGGATTGGACGCCCAGGAACGCCTTGAACTGGCAGGGATAACGGTCAATAAGAACGCGATACCATTCGATCCGCTTCCGCCGAGTAAGGCGTCTGGAATCCGCATTGGGACACCGGCCGTGACTACCCGCTCCATGGGGCCTACTGAAATGCGCCTGATCGCGTCACTCATTGCAAAAGTCTTGACCAATTCGCCAAATGAACAGTTGCTCGCCGGAATCCGGGATCGTGTAAAGGAACTGTGCGAGGGATTTCCCCTTTACCTGAAGGATGGAAATGGAAATAACTAATGAGAATTACACGTAAACACGTGTGGCCTTTCGAGTGGTTTCCTCAGCGGCGTTTTGACGCTGAATTTCCACTTGTTTTCTGGTTCGTAGGTTTGTGGTTTTATTTGAAAAGTTTCTTGTATGTGTGCTATCTCTATATGCTCGGAGTCGAACCGGCGCCGCACCCTCCGGAAGCTGTGGCCGAGATAGTATATTTTGGCCTCGCCTTTATACCGGCCCTTCTCCTTGGATTGGCCCTCTGGCATGAAAAGACCCGGGTAGTTGTCCCTGCCATAGTTTTTCTCTTCGTGGATACTCCACTGTTGTTGTTTCACGTACTTCGCCTGGCGCAAGACGGATTTCTCGATTCCGGCCTCACAAAAATTCTGGAATTGGGAAGCCTAGTTCTAAACGTCGTAGCCTTGGGTTGGCTATTGGGGTATCGAAAACTCGGAAAGACAGCGAAATCAGTGAAATGACCACCGCCGTTACGCTTTGCTGCGATTATGGTAATTACCGGGATTTCTGACAGGATTCGCTATGCTCCCCAATGCGGTAGCCACGACCTCTCCGTGCCGGTGTCATTGCGAGGAGCAATGGGCGAGACAGGGCACAAATTTATAGCAAACCAGACGGAATTGCTGACCAACGATTTAGAATTCTAGGAAAGAGACAGTCAACGGGGTGAACCGAAAGTCTTTGACGCGGTCTTAATGTCTGAATAAAATGATTGACTAATCACCTTATTTCTGGTAATTTAGATACGAATGTTGAAGTCAAACATCAATAAACGGAACTTCAACACTCCTTTACCTCTTTCAGCAGCCGGGTCTTGATACGAGCCCGGCTTTTTTTTCTCGGGGGTTCCGTGCCCTGCTGGATATATGGCCAGTGTCAACATAATTGCCACTTTCGCGTTGTAAGCATGGAAAGGAAAGGCTGTGGAGATGATTGGCCTAGCGAGGCCGTCACGAAATCGTGAAAATTAGGATTTGCGCACTAGGGGGTGCTTTGAGAAGCCCCCTGATTTCGGGCAGTTCACGAACTACCCCTGTTGGCGGCCTGACCAACAGCCCTTAATTATTTTTTGGAAGTTTCTGGCGGTTCGTCATTCTGAATGTTGCGAAAGTGATTCGGTATCACTCACTCATCGGCTCTATGGGCTGGAGGCGGTACAGTTGCACGGCTTGCAGGCTTTGGATTGAATATACCGTCGATGATTCTGAAAGGAAGCTGTAAAAATATATAGGGAATGTACAGCACGCTCGCGATGACGGAATTCTCTTCATGCACCATCCTGGACCAGTTGGACGATTTAGCCACGTCGTCACGGTCTGCCCGGCCAGGCAGAGGCATTGACAACATGAGGAAAAGGCCAACACCTATCAGAACTATCTTCCTTCCCATAATCCCTCCGTCTGATCCGGGTCGCCATATCCAGCTTCATCTTTCCCAAGCAGGACGACGAAAGACAGGATGGATGACGCTTTGCACTGATTAGACTCGGTTTCCGGCTGGGTGCTCCATGATACACATGGAACGCAGCGCCATGCCCTTGGAGTATCCATGAATGGATTTTCGCCCAAAAGTTATATAATGTCAAGATTTTCCTCATGTTGGGCTATCCAAGGTTTTTTCGCGACAACCGTCTGCTCACAGATCCCAGGGCACTGAATTCAGATAGCGATCGAGTTTGTTGAGGTATGACTGTGTCTTCCAAGTCGTCCCATGTTTTATCTTGGCGTTCTCGCCCATCCACAACTCGCCGATCACTGCAAATGGAGTTTCACCGAACTTGTCTCTATGCGCGGTCACAATCATTTCATGTACTTCGGTGTAAATGTAATGAGGATCCTTTTCCAGAAGAAACGCGTCCACAATGGCAGACTTTGGCACAGAGGGCAACATTGACATCACGGCCTGCAAGGTCTCAGAATCCCGGGGTTCAGGCCTCGCCTTGTCGTCATAGTGCATGAAATCTCCGTCGATGGCTATTGTGCGGCCCGATAGATCTCTGATTCTGATCTGTTCCATCATGTTTCGGCTGGAAAATGGCCCGTAGTTATAGTCCATTCCTATGAAGAAAAGCCAGGACAGGTTCGCTGGAACGGCGTACCGAGCGGCGTACTGAACGAACATGGGCTTCAGAGCTGCCACGCCCACATCGACCCCTCCATGAATGGTGTATATATAATCGGTAAGATCCTTATCGGTAAATGTTTCACCGCGTTCCTTCATGACCTGTCTAGCTCGGGGAAAGTTGAGTTGCATGGAGCCCTTGGTTCTTACTACATTGACGAGCTTGTCGATGTTTCCGGCAATTATAGACCTCAGAAACCGTGGCAGCAAGGCAATATCCCGTTGCAGGTCGTCCGCCATGCTCTGTGCGACCACCTCGATCTGGCCTTCGGTTTGACATTCCAGCAACCTTGGATAATACTTGTCCCTATAAGAACGATAGAGTTGGGGAAGAGGCGGTATCGACATTACCCTTCCGAATTTGGCGTGGAGATCCGTCTCAGCCCGTTCGAGCAGTTTAAAAATATCCTCCCCCCTGGATGGATCTACCGCCTGCGGATCGACCCGGAAACCCGATTCTATTGAGATTATCGTTGCAACCAGGGCCAACATTTCCTTGGATACGGGCAGACCATTTCTTTCAACCGCGCTTATAATGGCTTCAATCCACTGAGCTTGTTCCTTCTGAGGACAGTTCAGAGGTTTAGAGGATATAAAGGCAGCCATCCAATTCATGGCCGTGTCCCGATCGATGATTTGCACTGCCTCTCTCATGAATCGTTCTTCTTCATCCACATCCCGCTCCACGAGTCTCTTTCCGGCAATTCTCCGTTGGATGAGGGAGGCAACATCCGGTTCCTTAGTGGACCGGGAAGGGCCGTTCCCCCCAGGCTCCAGCATGGAATCCTGTGGTTCGGACATGGGCCACGGTGCTTCCGTGCGCTTGACTGAAGGATGTTCCCGCGTGGTATTGGGATTATCATCCGGCGTTATCCGTAGTTCGCCGCTCAGGGAGACCTGGGAAGTAAGGACAACGAGACCTGCGAGAACCATGAGCCACCTGGATGCTCCGGCTACGCTGCTGTGGCTGGTATTGGCCTGAAACTTCTTGCACAGGTATATCATTGGCTAATGAACATGATGGGACACTCGCAAGATGTCATCCGGTAATTTTCAATTGGGCCTTGTCCGCACCGACATCAACCCGGCAATGCTTCGACCCTGCCCTCTTTTACTGGAGTCAATCGAAGAATGAAAGCACAAATCCTGCATGTCCGTTGGACGTGTCCCTTTCTATGCACATTTCAGGTGCATCCCGAACGAAGCAGAGTACAGGAAAAGCTGTGGCACCTCTTTAGATTAAACGAAATCGAACAAGTGTTGCTACACAAACGCGGAGTGATTCATCCGTGTTCTCAGCCCGTTGCAGGTGAAGACCACCCCCATTTGGAAAAACTCCGGTCAGTGACGTGGTCGACGGCTTGGATCTGAGTGATATCGCCGATAAATACTATCGGTTCTATTGGGCCAATAAAAAAGCAAGAGCCGGCACCTTCCACTGAAGGATAAGTGCCGGCTCACCAGCTATTCATCAATGAGCCTTTTTATGTCCTGCTCATGACCAAAGAGGGCAACCATCGCTACAATGAGCCACCCGGGGAATACGATATCTCTTCACTGCGACCTCCTTTCCCTATGGGACACTTGTTGATACTATACGTGTAGTCAGTGACCTCCGGCAAAGCCGGAGGCTTGAAATCGTGAACCGCTCAAAGCGGTTGAAGGATGGGGTAGCCTGACTCTTTCCGCACGGCCAGTTCCCTGACATTGGTTTCCAGATG
>CAINUH010000030.1 GCA_903853735.1 uncultured Desulfomonile sp.
GGTTAGGCCCTCCTCCAGGCCTCTAATGAACATGAGATCCACATCCGATGAAAAATTGAGTTCGCGGCCCGACACTTTTCCCATTCCTATTACAGCAAACCCGATATCATTGTTTGATTTGTCAGGAGACCCATGTTTCAACACTAATCCTCTGTAGTGAAAACTGACGGCCGCTTGAGTACATGCGCACGCCAGATCGGAAAGTTCTCCCATGATTTCACGAATGTCGGCGGTAGCCGTCAGGTCTCTGCATCCTATCCGAAGGTATTCTTCTTCTTTATACAGGCGCAGAATTCGATCAAAGTCCGGAGTCTTTTCGGTCCCTGCAATCAGTATTTCAAGTTCATTTTTTTGTATAAGATGCGTCTTACCTATCAAACGTCCACCTTGCACAAATATTGACTGAAGAAGTGTCGGGTTACGTCGCATTGCCGAAAACAAGAAGTTTGAACCGGCCAAAGTAACCAGAAAGGGACTTCGGATTGACTGGTTCGCGAGAATGAGCAGTGTTGTCGAGGCGCTGTCCCCGGTAAGGAGATCGTCGATTCTCATAGCGGTAGTTTTTGGATTGGGAGTGTCCTGAAGCTCTACAACAAGTTGTTCTTCCGTACAGGGCAACAGTTTTGACACCGAGTCCGATAAATGCGGACAGTTGCTCCTAATGTATGTCAGCAGGTCGTTAGCGTCCATGTTTGCTTGGATGAGAGACAGCTCATAGCAGCGTTTGAATCAAGATAGCTCGAGACTTCATGACAGCCGACATCGAAAGGTCTTTTCCGATTAGACAAACAGCACACCTTCTGAAGCCTCGGGACGCGCGTCAATTTCACCGATCGGCCAGGCCAGAAGACTAAGGTTCTTGAGTTTTCCCAGAGCCTCATCAGCCTGGTCATGTGGCAGAACTAATACTAAACCCACACCCATGTTGAAAGTTTGAAACATCTCTCTGTGGTCAAGGCCGGCCTCTCTCTGGAGTATTTGAAAGATGGGCGGCGGCTCCCAGGAATCTTTTCGTATGACCGCCCTGCACCCCTCTGGAATGACCCTGGGAATGTTGCCGAAAAATCCTCCACCGGTAATGTGGGCCATGGCATTCACCTGAACAGCCTTGAGCAGGTCAAGTATCGGTTTCACATAGATGGCTGTCGGAGTGAGCAGAACCTCTCCGAGAGGTTTTCCCAAATCTCCGAGGGAGGATTCCAGAGAATAGCCTTTGCGTTCCAGAAGAACCTTGCGTACAAGACTAAAGCCGTTACTGTGGAGACCCGATGAAGCTATTCCCAGGACAACGTCACCCGGCCGGACCTTTGACCCGTCCACGGAATTGAAAGTGTCTACTATTCCCACGCAGAAACCAGCCAAATCATATTCGCCGGGCGCATAAAAATCGGGCATCTCGGCTGTTTCTCCGCCTATAAGGGCGCAGCCCGCCATCAGGCACCCGTCAGCGATCCCGGAAATCACGGCTCTGATGGTGTCTGCGTTGATTGCCCCAGTAGCAAAATAGTCCAGAAAAAATAGTGGTTCAGCCCCTGTGACCAAGATGTCGTTCACGTTCATGGCCACCAGATCGATGCCCACAGTATCGTGAACCCCTGTAAGAAAAGCTATTTTCAGTTTAGTTCCAACCCCGTCCGTAGTCGCCACCAGCACCGGGTCACGGTAGTGGTTCCATCTCGGGCCAAAAAGAGCGCTGAACCCGCCCATTTTCCCGATGACTTCCGGCCGAAAAGTGGATCTGATGCGGTCGGCCAAAGAGCCTATCACCTTGTCGGCCAGTTCGATATCAACGCCGGCATCCTTATACGTAATTTTTCCTGTCATCTTTCAGTCAAAGCTCACGCTTTCCTAAGTTAAGATCTTCAGAAATTTCACAACCCTTCATCCGGGCCAGAGTTTGAATTTCTTTTTCGTCCACTGTGGTTACGCGTCCTCGATCCACCACAATTCTTCCATTTACTATTACATCGCGTACATCGGAACCCCTTGCAACGTATACCAGGTGAGAAATTACGTCATATATTGGAGTCAGATGGGGGCGGTCCAAGTCTATAACTATCACATCAGCCTGTTTTCCTTCAGCAAGGGAACCGATTTTATCCTCCATGCCGAGGACTCGGGCTCCGTCTGTTGTGGCCATACAAAGGACCGTACGGGCGTCTAAAGCCTCTGGATTTCCTGTAATCAGTTTTGCCATGAACGAAGCGGAACGCATTTCTTCAAATAAATCCAGATTATTATTACTCGCTGGTCCGTCGGTCCCAATACCAGTGGTTATTCCGAGACGAACCATGTCTTGGATGGGGGCCGCCCCGGAAGCCATTTTCATATTGCTCTCCGGGCAGTGAACCACCTTCGTGCCGGATTCGGCCAAAATTTCCTTTTCCTGATCCGACAAATGAATCGCGTGTACAGCCACAAATCTGTCGCCCAACACTCCGGCATGTTTCAAGTACTCTACCGGCCGTAAACCATAACGGCTCAGGATTTCTGAAATCTCCCAGGGTGTTTCGGAAACGTGTGAAAACAGAAGTGCATTATTCTGCACGGCAAAATCAGCGGCGGCCTGGAACGTCTGGGGACTGCAAAGATATGGGGAATGACAGAAAAGAGCCGGGGTGATCAGCGGGTCATCCGGGCACGCGGCAAGGAAGTCTTTGACTCTGTGCCGCCAGGACCCTGGGGAAGGGGCGTCGGGCGTCGGGACGTCAAGTATGCCTTGCGCGATAACAGCGCGCAGGCCCACGGCTTTTGCCGCTTTGGCAGCCTGTTCCATGAAGAAATAGGCGTCGGCAAAAGTGGTTATCCCATTTAGAGCCATCTCTACGGCAGACAGGGCAGTCCCAAGATAGACAAAATCCGCGTTAACATGTTTGCTTTCCGAGGGGAAAATGTAGTCGTTAAGCCAACGATCCAGAGTAGAATCGTCTGCGACTCCTCGAAGCAGTCCCATGGCAGCATGCGTATGACAATTGATCAGGCCGGGCATTATCAGGCAGTTGGTACAATCTATAATCGTCTTCTCGCCTGGAATCCATTCAGAGGCAACGTTTACTCCGACCAGTTTGTCCCCTTGAATCACTGTGGCATCGTGCTTCAAAACATCCGGATGCGCCGGATCAGCCAGTATCAGCCCGTTGACAAGTGCTATTGGAATCTCATGGGAACACATCAGGTTTGCCGAGCACTTCTGTGAGCAGAAATTCTTAAGTTGCCGGTAACAATGAACTCACCGAAATCGAATAGGAGGGAAAGACAAAAACGTGGCAAAATTTTCTCCACAATTCTTTCAATTTTGATTTTGACGGAAATTCTTGGCGGCTAGCCAAGTACATTGGGTCATGGACAAATTGTGGCGTCAGGAGTTCAGGGGGTGTTATTGATCATAGGGATTATCTTGCTACGGCCCGACGGAGCGTTTCCTCCAGAACAGCAGCCAACTTTGGTTCCACCGTGGACGCATTTGCCATGACTTTTTCTATGGAGATGGGTTCCATGCAATCGGGCAGATTAACATTGGTTATAGCCGCCATAACCAATGTCCTGAATCCTATCTGTCGGGCCACAATTACTTCCGGCGCCGTGCTCATGCCAACAGCGTCCGCACCGAGAAGCTTGAGCATCCGCGTTTCCGAAGGCGTTTCCAGGCTTGGACCTGATACGGCTGCGTATACCCCGTAACGAACAGGGATCTTCAAATCACGTGCTGCCTGTCCTGCCACGTGTATGAGTTCCCGGTCATACGGGCGGCTCATATCTGGAAATCTGGGGCCAAACCTCTCATCGCTCACACCCCTGAGCGGATTATCTCCCTGGAGGTTTATGTGATCAGTCACGATCATTACATCACCAGCCCGAACAAAAGGATTAATCCCACCCGCCGCGCTGTTGATAAACAGCAATTCGGCCCCCAGTTCTCTCATGACACGCACAGGCAGAGTCACCTCTTGAAGGCTGTATCCCTCGTAAAAATGCAAGCGGCCCTGCATTACCACAATATTAACGTCAGCCAGAGTTCCGAAAAGGAGGTTACCCTCGTGGCCTTTTACGGTGGATACTGGAAAATGAGGAATCAGGCTGTAGGGTATCTTTTCGGTAATCCGTATCCGCCCAGAGACACCTCCGAGTCCGGTGCCCAGTATCAAAGCGGCTACCGGGACTGAAGCCGTCTTGGCGCGAAGAAATCCCGCCGCGTCTTTCATAGCGTCATACAGATTCGTCATGAAACCGTTATATGATAATAACGACAACAAAAGCAAGACGGCTTGCGTGGATAAATAAGGGCCGGGTTTGAATCAGGGGAGACCCTGTCTGAATCTATACCTACTTATACGCAGCAACCTGACGAAATATTTTGTAAACTTCGGGGCTGATAGAGGTGAATCTTATCACTACCTCGTAATTCTCGTCAGTCTTGGTCACGGAGACCGCCTTCGCGAAAATTTCACCACCGGTAGAGTGATACTCATCATCCAGAAGTCGCAGGCGCAGATCATCCCACTGCCTGATTTCCTGGGCTGTAACCATGATGGCGGACGTAGACGAAACGTCCGTGATCCAAGCTATTGATTGTTCATCCTTCACTGTTTTCTGGTCAATTGCTTGGACCTGAACCTTCAGCTTGTTTACTAATTGGGACCTCTCATCACTCTTACCGGGCAGATTAATATTGTAATTGCCTTTGATTCCTACTACGTCATATAGTTCCACCGTGCCCGGAACGCCTTTCATCTGGACGTAGAGAACTTCTTTTACCTCTAACATGTTCGCAAGCCTCTCTTGGGTAGACTTACTTATCAGCACTTGCCCTCCAACTGTAAACGACTCAACCCTGCCGGTGAAATTCACCTGGGCCCCCACGACGCCGTACTTGGAACGCTTTTCTGATCCAATGTTTCCTACGACTACGTTACCAGTGTTCACGCCTATTCCCATCTCTAAATGAGGTAGGCCATCGGCTTCATTCAAAGAATTTATTTCATCCATTGCGAGCTGCATCTTCAAGGCACAGGCAACAGCCCGTGCGGGGTGATCTTCCTGCGGTTCCGGGGCCCCAAAAAAAGCGAGGATGCCGTCTCCTATTATCTCGTCAATGGTCCCGCGGTATTCGATAAGGATGTCTATCATTTTGGCGAGATATCTATTGAGGAAGGTTATTACCTGCTCCGGGTGCATACTCGAAGTCAAGGCAGTAAAGCCTCTGAGATCCGACATCATTATGGATATCTCACGATGTTCTCCGCCCAGACGAAGGCCGTCTTCGGAATCGAGCAGGCGTTTAACCACCTCTCGAGCAAGATAGCGACCAAAGGTATCACGAATAAAATCCCTCTCTTTGAGCCCCTCAGCCATGTTGGTCAACGCCGTGGCCAACTGGCCAACCTCGTCGGTGCTCCGGATGTGAGACAGGTCGATATTCAGATCTCCCGCGGCAATTTTTCTTGTGGCTTCAGCCATGCTGCGCAACGGACGTGCAATAGATCTCGCCACAATGACGCTTGCTGCAAGCAACAGGGTAACTCCTAACAGGGCAAGAAAGACTGTTATTTGATGGAGTTTGACGACTTCGTAAAACAGTTCCGCTTTGGGAAAAACCACTGCCAGGGTCCAGCCCGGCGAAGGAATTCGGGCATAGGCGAGAAAAGCTTCTTCGTCACCAAGTGAAGAACCAATGTCCACAAAACCTGATTCTTGTCGTATCATTGCACGTCCGACTTCGCGCAGCAACGGTTTGTGTCGGTCCTCTGCCATGCTGAAGACGGACTCCCTCATTATCAACTCCCGCTTCTCGTGAGTAACAAAAGTCCCTGTGTTGGTAATGATAAAGCAGTTTCCCGTCTCACCCACCGGTATCGAACACACCATGTGGCTCAGCCACTCGAGGGCAACGTCGGCCGTTACCACGCAGAGCAACTCCTCAGAACCCTCTTGGCCCGACGCGACTGAGGTTGAAGGCACGAAGACTGGGACAGCGTAGGTCGTCATCACCATTCCCCCACCGCCTTGGTCGAAATATGGCTCAGACCAAACCGGTCGCCCTAACACCTCGGGAACATGGTACCAATCCATTTGGAAGTAATTATAATCATCGGACCCCAATTGCCCGAACTTCAGGCCGTCCGATGCCTTGTAATAATAGGGAGCGAAAAATTTTAGTCCATTCTCGAACGCGTTTGGTTGAAACGCTACCGTGGCCCCGCATATCTCCGGATTGTCCACAACTGCTCCACGAATCATGCTTAGCAACACTTGCTTTTCAGGACGGGCGTTTCGCAGGTAAATACCCATCTGTTGGGCTATCTTTTCAACCGCTCTAAATTCCTGTTCTATTTTTCTCGCAGCAGACAGTGAGACTCCACGAGCCGTTTTTTCTGCCCCGCTGAGAATCAAATGGTGAACTTTAACATAGCTGTATGAAAGGATCATGGCCAAGACCAGGAGACTACCAAGCCAGATCAGGATGGTGATTTTGAAACTGATACTACTCCTGAAAAGCCCCTTCATTGCCGGCCCCTATAAAAATCTTTTAGCTCCGGGACTTCATGAAC
>CAINUH010000031.1 GCA_903853735.1 uncultured Desulfomonile sp.
ACCGAAAGAAGGCCCCATGACGCGGCCAGACCTGACCGAACAGTTTCCTCTGGTGTTTAGTTCCGGATCTAGAGTCACCACCGATTTTCGTTCCCAGTTCCACAATGTGCCCGATCTGGTCAGGAAGAGTCCGGAACCGACGGTCACCATGAATTCACGGGACGCCCGGGACCGCAACATTTCCACCGGCGACCTCGTCGAGGTGACCAGTCCACGGGGCCGCGTCAGGTTCAGAGCGTACGTGACTGATAACATTATGCAGGGTGTAATTGACGCGAGCATGGGTGGAGGGGGCCCTATGGGTCCGCAAGCATGGCAAGACTGTAATGTCAACGAACTGACCGATCTACACAGGTACGATCCTATCTCCGGGTTTCCCGTATACAAAGCCCTGCTGTGCGAAGTGGTTAAGATTGACGAAACTTTACCAATAGCGGTCAGCGGTCGTTCCGAGGAATTTCCGTCCCGGATGCCGGTGAAGGGTGGATCGCTAATGGCTGGCATGAAGAGGCGTATCTATCTGGACCACAACGCGACCACGCCGATGGATCCGGAAGTCGTGAAAACCGTGGCCGAATGCACTGAGCGATGCTTCGGCAACCCCTCCAGCATTCATGCGCCCGGCAATGAGGCCCGATTCATCGTTGAATCTGCTCGGCGGCAGGTAGCGCAATTGCTGAACTGCACGGCACGAAGAATAGTGTTCACGAGCGGAGGCTCCGAATCCGACAACCTCGCGATCAAAGGGATCGCCTTTGCTCGACGCGGGATAGGCAATCACATAATTACAACCGCTATAGAGCATTCCGCTGTTTTGGGAGCATGCAAGTGGTTGGAAGAGCAGGGCTATAGGGTAACCAGGCTTCCGGTGAGCCGGGAAGGATTGATCGATCCAGGTGATCTGGAAGCAGCGTTGACTGCGGACACTACATTGGTAAGTGTCATGGCCGCAAACAATGAGACAGGCGCCCTTCAGCCCATAGCCGACCTCGCACGCTTGGCCCGAAGGCATGGCGCCCTTTTCCACACGGACGCAGTGCAGGCGGTCGGCAAGATTCCCATCGATGTCCAGCAGTTGGATGTAGACCTTCTTACCCTGTCGGGTCATAAGATCCATGGGCCCAAAGGCGTCGGCGCCTTGTATATTCGTACGGGGGTCACGCTCGATCCACTTGTTCATGGCGGTAAACAAGAGCACGGATTGCGAGCGGGAACAGAAAACGTTCCGGGTATAGCAGGGCTGGGCAAGGCTGCTGAACTCGCGATTCAAAGACTCCCTGAAATGGATAGAATACAGAGTATGAGAGATCGGCTGGAAGAGGGGATCAAGGGAATCGTCCCGGATGCCAGACGTAACGGGCCACAGGAGTGGCTTCCGAACACGGTTAACCTGACATTACCCGGAATGCGAGGCGAGTCGGTTGTTCTTGCCCTGGATCATCTAGGAGTTGCTCTCTCTTCGGGGTCAGCCTGTAGGGCAGGGGCTCCGGAACCATCGCACGCCCTGCTTGCCATGGGACTCTCTTCAGAGGAAGCCCATTGCGCTCTCAGATTTTCGCTGGGCCGGGGCAACACTAAAAAAGAGATCGACCGTACGATCAACCTCTTGGGAGAGATTATTACAGACACTGCAGTGGGCGTCCGCTTCGTTCCTTGTCGCTAGTCGGTGGCGTCGGTGATGAACCGTCGAAAGTCCAGGGATATGATTTATGCTCGCGGCCGTTGAAAAGGAGCGTATCCGTCATGCGCGCATCTTCTGCTTTAATGGGACTCTCTGCCCGAAACCGGTTCGAGGAAGACGCAACCAGCAACATGGCTTATGATGTTATGGCGGGTCTCAGGGCCCAACAAAAATACATACCGAGCAAGTACCTCTACGATGCCCGTGGATCGCGGCTCTTTGAACTTATATGCAATCTTCCGGAGTATTATCCGACGAGAATCGAACTGCGGCTGCTCTGCACTCATGCCAAGGACATCGTCCGAGGGTTTGGGGACGGCGACCTTGTAGAACTGGGCTCGGGAGCCAACTGGAAAATCCGGACATTGCTAGAAGCCTTGGGGCGCCGGTGTAAATCCGATGTGCGATATATGCCGGTGGATGTGTGTGCTTCAGCCTTGACGCAATCCGCGGCCGAACTGACAGCCGTGTACCCTAAACTGAGAATTAATGGAATTGTAGCGGATTTCACTCGCGACTTACATTGCATTCAATCTGATCGCCCCAAGCTAGTTTTGTTCTTTGGCAGTACCATCGGCAACTTGAACGAGCGAGAAGCATCGTCTTTTCTGCAAGGTGTGGCGGCGACTCTCAATCCGGGCGATCGTTTTCTACTCGGGCTGGACATGGTTAAACCGGTAGAAATAATTGAGGCTGCTTACAACGATTCACGAAGCGTCACAGCCGAATTCAACAAGAATATATTGCTTGTCATCAATCGCGAGTTGAGGGCCAATTTCAACCCGAATTCTTTTGACCATGTTGCATTCTTTAATAGTGAAGAGGAACGCGTCGAAATGCATCTACGAGCCAGAAAAGACACTTGGGTCGAAGTCAAGGCCATTGATGCTTCCTTCGTCCTGAGAAAAGGGGAAACTATTCGAACGGAGATTTGCCGCAAATTCACGCGACATGGCGCAGAAAAGTTGATTCGTGACGCAGGCATGGAGGTGAGCCGTTGGCACTCGGATCCGAAAGGTTGGTTCTCACTGCTCGAGACTGTTCTCGACCAGCCATGACAAGATATTTCGATTCCAGGAGTTAATTGAAGCGGGATTGCGCAAATTAAGCAATTGGGCAGGCCGCTATAAGATTTCCTCATTTGTAAACGTGTCTTTAGATGGCAGGAGATTAGTCCTGAACCTCTAATTTCATTACAAATAAACTACCTCAAGTCGTGTTCGGGATTTAGGCTGCGAACTTTGCTTGACACTACTCTTGGCTTATGTCAACCAAGTGTAACTCTTACGTCTCGTCAGTTTTTATTTATGAAACCACAAAGGTTCTTGAACAACAAATCCGCTTTGATCTTGTTATCGCATGGATTACAGACTCATCACTCTGGGCTACGAGTTTTGAAACAAACTGATAATTAGGGAATTGTCATGAAAAAAGTCAAACTGACCACTAACGGAGTCCTGCACACATTGGAGGTTGATGACCAATTAGTTCTGCTGGATCTATTGCGCGACAAACTTTCCCTAACGGGAACCAAGCAATCTTGCGACCGAAAGGGCCAATGTGGATCTTGCACTGTGCTGGTAAACGCAAAGGCTGTAAAATCGTGCCTTGTAAAAGTGGCTGATCTTGATGGGGCCGATGTAATTTCCATAGAAGGGCTTGGCACACCGGAAAATCCGCATCTGATTCAGGAGGCTTTTGCCGTTGTTGGAGCCGTTCAATGCGGTTTTTGCACTCCTGGCATGATAATGTCTGCCAAGGCGCTCCTGGACAGCAACCCCGATCCCAGCACAGAACAGATTAAGAAAGCCCTTCGGGGAAACCTGTGTCGCTGCACCGGGTACAAGAAAATATTTGACGCAGTCAAACTGGCAGTGGAATTCTTGCGAGGAGAGACGACCCCGCATCAGGAACGACCAAATGTTTTGGCTGGTTTGATCGGAGTTTCTCACCCTAGACCCCATGCTTTGATGCTCGCATGCGGGACCGCAAAATTCTCTGCTGACATCCGGATGGATGGAATGCTCGAGTTGGCTGTCGTTCGGAGCCCCTACTCTCACGCCCTGATAAAAACCGTCGACACCACACAGGCGGAAATAATGTCTGGTGTGATAGGCGTCATGACGGCGAAGGATATAAAAGGATCCAACCTCCTGAAGGATGACCAGCCCCTATTGTGTGACAAAAAAGTTCACGTACTAGGCGACGCGATAGCTATAGTGGCGGCCGTGTCTAAGGCGCAGGCATTGGCTGGCGTAGAGGCGGTGAAGGTAGAATATGAAAGACTTCCGCCCGTAATGACCACGAAAGAAGCTTTGGCTGAGGACAGCCCGCAAGTGCATAAGGGGTCTCCCAATTTATGTTACGAGCATCCTCAGATTAAAGGGGACGCTGAAGCAGCAATGAACCAGGCCGCAACAATAGTGGAGGCTGAATTTTCAACTCAACTCATTCACCAGGCGGCATTGGAGCCGGAAGCGTCCGTGGCATACCTGGAGACGGATGAGGAGGAGAATACGAAACTGGTAGTGATCGGTCGAAGCATCTATATCCACCACCATTTAATGGTTCTACAGGAGGCGCTCGGCTGGAATAATATGCGTTACGAACAGGCTTTTATCGGTGGTCAATTCGGTATGAAGATGGATATTACCGCTGAAGGAATGGCCGCCGCCGCCGCCCTTCATTTCCGTCGTCCAGTCCGCTATGTGTGCAGCCTTATCGAGTCAATGCAAATAACTACCAAAAGACACCCATTTCAAATGAAGCTACGCCTGGGAGCCGACAAGAAAAGAAAGCTAACTGCATATACTATAGACTTCATAGTTGAAAACGGGGCATACACATCCGCTGGCAAATCGGTATTAAACCGTGCTTTGTATATGCTGAGCGGATCATACGATATTCCGAATGTCCGAGCAAAAGCCCAGTTGGTTTATACGAACAACGCCTGGGGTGGAGCGGCCAGAGGAGCCGGGCCACCTCAAGTTAACTTCGCATTGGAGTCGGCCATGGAGATCATGGCCGCCAAATTAGGAATGGATCCTCTGGAATTCCGTCTCTTAAACTCTCTCAAACCTGGTGGATCAATCTCTACTGGTCAGGTTATCGATGAGTGGCCTTATCCTGAGTGCCTTGAAGCTCTGAGGCCCCATTATGAAAGAGCTATTCGGGAAGCGACATCAAACAAGAAGCGCAGGTTCCGGCGTGGTGTTGGAATTGCGGGAGGAAGCTTTGGTATTGGGAGAGGAGGGCCAGATCGATCGAATGTAGCGGTTGAACTCGGCCCTGATGATAGTTTGACAGTCTATGGTTCGATCGCAGATCCCGGAGAAGGCAACGACGCGATGCTCACGCAAATAGCCTCTCACCTCACAGGTATTAAGCCCAAAAAAATTCGGCTGATTATTTGTGATACCGATAGGACACCGGATTCTAGCTCAGCGTCCGGTAGTCGAGTGACCTATATGAGCGGCGGAGCGATGGTCAAGGCTATAGAGTCATTAAAAGCCGCAATGGCTGAAGTCGGCGCCACATCATACGCCGAGTTAGTGGCCGCCGGTAAGCCCACTCGATTCCTTGCTTCCAGAATAGCGAAGACGACGCTTCTAGATACCGAGACAGGCCAGGGAACACCCTTCGAGTCTAGAGTGCACGGCGCACAGATGGCCGAAGTTGAGGTAGATACCAAGACAGGAGCGGTCAAGATTCATAAGATAACTGCTGTCGTCGACCCCGGGACCATTATCAACCCCATGATCGTCGAAGGCCAGATTGAAGGCGGTGTCGATATGGGCGCAGGGATGGCTCTTCGCGAACATTACGTCCACGGCCAAACCCGCGACTGGGTCACTCTTAAATTCCCTACAACAAGGACCGCGTTTGATATAGACGTGATATTACTTCAGACCCCTCGAAAAAGGGGCACTTTAGGCGCCGTAGGAGTAGGAGAGTTTGTTCTATTACCTACCGCCGCGGCTATAGTCACAGCTATACAGAATGCTACCGGAGGAGCCCGTATACATGATCTACCAGCTACGCCGGAACGGGTCTTAGAGTCCATGAAATTCTCTGGGAATTAGAGGGGCGCCATTTCTTGGGTCGGCACGAGGACGTCAATGTAAGAAACCGTGATAAAACTGCTGTCGTAGGCAATAATGTCTTGTTTGATGAAGAAGGTTTTTTAGTGAATCCTGACGCATGGGACGAAACGATGGCGGAAAATATCGCTCGGGCACTCGAGCTGTCCGAGCTAAGTGAGTTTCACTGGCAGGTTATTCGTTTCCTGAGAAAATACTACGTGTCAATGGGAAAAGCTCCTCTAAACAATGAGCTGAGAAAGGGCGCTGGTTTGAGCCTAACGCAAATAGAGAGGATTTTTCCGGGTGGCATTAAGTTCGGCGCCCGTCGCATAGCTGGATTGCCCAACCCCAAGAGCTGCTAGGACCATGTCATCTTGTCCCAAGACAATTTATTTGGATAACGCAGCTACCACGTTCCCAAAACCTCCCGAGGTCATTCGTTCGATGCTGGAGGGTTATGAGTGTTTGGGCGTCTCACCGGGAAGAGGTGGTTACGATCTAGCTGTTCGAGCCGAAGAATTCGTCACCGGCGTTAGACGACAGATCAGCGAATTCTTTGGTGGTCACGATCCAAATAGAGTGGTCTTTTCTTACAATGCTACAGACGCTCTCAATACAATAATCTGCGGCTTGGTGGAACCCGGCTGTCATGTTGTCAGTTCGAGACTAGAGCACAATTCGGTATTAAGACCTCTTCATTACCTCCGGGAACAGGGACTTATCACTTTGGACCTCCTTCCATTTGATTCTAATGGCTTTATCGACCCACAGGATGTGGCGAAAGCGATCAGACTTGAAACCGGACTGGTAATACTCACCCACGCTTCAAATGTCCTGGGAACGATTCAACCAGTTCAGGAGATTGGGCGCATTTGCTACGAAAGAAAAGTTCCATTTGCAATTGACGTATCCCAAAGCGCCGGGGTTGTGCCCATAGATATGAGGACGTGGCATTTGGACGCCATTGCGTTCACCGGCCATAAATCCTTGTTGGGCCCTACCGGTATAGGAGGATTGGTCCTTCGTGATGGTCTTGATGTTCGCGCTAGCCGTTTCGGAGGAACCGGCGTTGATTCACATAGTCTGGCGCATACTGAGGAATATCCTCAACATCTGGAACCCGGCACCATCAACATGCTCGGCGTCATTGGGCTATCGGCCGGCATGCGTTATATCGCTGAACTGGGGCTTCAAAATATTTATGAACACGAAATGCGTCTCTTGAGAAAACTGCGTGATGGACTCGCTTCCTTCAAGCGTGTACGACTTTATTGCGCCGATAGTATGAATAACCATCTTCCACTCTTCATGCTCAATATCGATGGTATTAGCGCCGCCGATTTGGGCGCCATTCTGGATGGCGATTTCAACATCGCAGTAAGGACCGGCTTGCATTGCGCCCCACTCGTACATCAAGATTTGAACACAAGCCCTTACGGTGGTGTTCGCTTCAGCCTGGGGCCTCTCAATGTGCCTGAGGACGTCGACGCCGTCTTGGATGCTTTTCAGGTAATTTTGGAATCCAGCCTATGACTGCGTTCACCCCAAAAATCAAAGCCATGATTGAGAGTAATTCTGTAGACTAATTTTGTGTAACCCGGACATGTGCAACGAGCCCGTGGATCGAACCCGTAGACCACATATACTTATGTCAGACAAGACATAAAAGATCTTGACATCGTGAATGCCTACGATTAGCATCATAATGTTCCTCAAAGATTTTCTTCTCTAGTTTCAACAGATAGTAGCGAGTGACTCGCTGCATGTTAAAACTTGCTTACATTACTCAACTGACGACAAATTTCCTTGGAAAGGCGCCATGCATACAAACCAGCGGGTTGATACGCGGCAGGTTGTAGCGGCGACCAGAATCATTCCATTGATGATAAGGGCCGAAGGAATTGCTTTGGTTGAAGATGTTTGCGGGAGAGACTTCCCGGTTATCCAGATCAAACCATTTGCTTCACTCAATATCGGTACCTTGACCACAGGCAGCGAAGTACATAAAGCAAGCGTGTTTGACCTTGTATTTCCTCGCCTTTTAGCCGGAGATTCCATTTCCAAGGCAAGCATAGTCGCCCTGGGGCATGGGAGACTCTGCTCTCTCTTTTAGGAGTGCAGATACCCGATGTGAGCCTTCGGCAAAAGCTGGCAATAGTTGAGGTCATGAATTTTATTAAAGATTACAGAAAGGAGGCCGAAATGATCAAAAGGAATATCACTCTCAACGGGGTAAACAAGATGGTGGTGGCGGATCCAGAGACCTCGCTGGCAGACGTTGTGCGAGGTCAATTGGGTCTTACCGGCACTAAGGTAGGATGTGGAAAGGGACAATGTGGGTCCTGTTCGGTCATTATGGATGGTAAGCTGATCAAGTCCTGTATCACAAAAATGAAAAAGATCCAGGATGGCGCCAGTATCATCACTATTGAAGGAATCGGGACTCCCGACAATCTGCACGCTCTGCAACTATCCTGGACGGTTCATGGCGGAGCCCAATGCGGATTTTGCTCCCCAGGTTTCATCGTGTCCTCAAAGGCGCTTCTTGATGAGAACCCAGATCCCACAAGAGAGCAAGTAAGGGATTGGTTCCAAAAGAATCGAAACGCCTGTCGGTGTACTGGATATAAGCCGCTGGTGGACGCTGTCATGGACGCTGCAAAAGTTGTGCGCGGTGAAATGACTGCAGCGGAGTTAGCCTACAAACTCCCACCGGATGGCAGAATCTGGGGGTCAAAATACCCGCGACCAACCGCAGTTGCAAAAGTCACTGGAACCATCGACTACGGAGCGGACATCATCTGCAAAATGCCGCCCGGAACCTTGAGCCTTGCACTAGTTCAGGCAAAGGTCTCCCATGCCAAAATATTGTCCATAGACACGTCGGAAGCAGACAAGATGCCTGGCGTTGAAAAGGTGATTACTCACAAGGACGTCAAAGGGAAGAACAGAATCACGGGGCTCATAACTTTTCCGACTAACAAGGGGGATGGCTGGGACAGACCGATTCTGTGCGACGAAAAAGTGTACCAGTTTGGAGACGCGATAGCGATTGTGTGCGCCGACACCGAGGCTAATGCGAGGGCTGCCGCTGAAAAGGTTACGGTAGCGCTTGAGGAACTCCCCGCGTACATGAGTGCGCCGGCGGCAATGGCCGACGACGCGATTGAGATCCATCCAGGAACTCCCAACGTCTACTATGAACAGAAGCGGGCCAAAGGCCAAGACACGAAGCCGCTGATGGAATCTGCGGCTTATGTTGTGGAGGCTGATTACTACCTGCAGAGGCAACCCCACTTGACCATGGAGCCGGATGTCGGGTTTGCGTACTTTGACGAAGAAGGACGCCTCACAATACATTCCAAAAGTATTGGTATCCATTTACATCATGCCATGATCTGTCCCGGTTTGGGAATAGAACCCGAAAAACTGAGGCTGGTTCAGAACCCCGCCGGCGGCACCTTTGGTTACAAATTCAGCCCCACAATGGAAGCG
>CAINUH010000032.1 GCA_903853735.1 uncultured Desulfomonile sp.
CCAAATCGGTCGATAGGAAAATGGTTCATTCTTGGCGCTGTAATCATTGTTATCTACTTACTATCTCGAAACTAAACCAAAGCTGTTTTTGCAAGCTGGAGATAAATTACAATGAAAAATTTACTGGTTGCGGTAATCATAGCAATCCTGTTTGTTCCATCAATGGCCCCCGCATACAAACAGGTCCGTGACGGGAGAGGAAACCTCGTCGAAACATGGACCAGGCAGGGTGACCGTATCGAAGTCCGGGACAAGGATAATAATCTGAAAGAGCAACGCCGCCGGGTAGGGGACCGCATCGCAGTCCGGGACGGTAGCGGAAACCTGATACGGGAAGAATCTGGCGATCACGATTGATTACGCCTCAGAGAATCGAGCGACGTTTGTCGAGAAATGTGGATTGACACTCGAGTGTCAACGACAATTACATTTGTGCGCCGGCAATACGAGAAACAAAAAGCATTTTAAACATTGAGGTCCACTATTCACGACCTGTGCCCAGTTGAGACGGGATACGCCAGGCTTGTTGCTCGATGCGCCGGTTCATTTCATGCCCCCCACAATGGGCATCAGACGGTCATACTCTTCCAGGCACTTGCGTTTGGACATGAACTCCCCAAAGGCCTTTCCCTCTTTTTTCTTAAGTCCTGGGAAAGTGTCCAGGATGTAAGCGAAGTCATTCCTCGAAAGCCCATACAGATGGGCCACGTAAGCGTCGATCTCAGCACGGAGTTGGGCTCGATCTCCGGTATCTCTACGGTCGGGCAGCCGGTCATGGACCCCGCAGCGGATTCCCCATTCGTGAGTAAGATTTTTAGCCTCGTCACGAAGCCGACGGCGGATCTCCTGCTCATGGGCCGGGCCATAATCCTCAATTAAGTCCGGTTCTGGGTACCAAAAGTTGTGAGAGCACCAGTTGCTGGCGAAAGTATTCGTCCAGATATCAGAGAACACTTTCTCGGTACACACAAGGCGTGACACTCGAGCGATAATCGAATCTATTGTCGATGTGTAATTTGCAGGACAATGCATATATCGCGGTGCGGGTAAGGATTCCATGTAGAACATGTTCAGAGTTCCCATGACCTTATTCCTGATGATGAAATCCATTAAAAAACTATTAAGAATTCCGCACAACAAGCTGCTATGGGTTATAGCATTCTCTCCCTCTATCCATATAACCGTACAATTAGTTTCGGCCACTGCATGGGCAGGGACAAAAGACGCAACCAATGTCCGTTCATTGGTACCGGCAGAAATCCTTCTATGGGCAAGCCGCGGGATCTTCAGGGACGACACTGTTGCGTGCTCAACTGCTTCTTCGAAATCTGCCCAATACTGTGGCTCAGCAAAAAAACTATCAAACTGCCAAATCATCTTGCCTTCGTAAAGCGGGCAATTCCTTTTATCCCTTGTCAGTAGTTGCACTGCATTGGTCATATCAAGTTCCCTGTTGAACTTAACATTCCAGGTATCCTTCAACTTATTACCCAGCAGAGGCCAGTCGTCATAGATCTTAGCGGTGATATCAATGTCCCGCTGACTATTGAACTCCATCACGCTCAACGTATCAGGCGAGAATTTCTTTACCTGCTTCACGCTCATTTTCAGCGCATGGGTGTCAATTCCCGGTAGCCGCTCTGGATCGTGACGCATAAAGGCACACTTGAAGCTAATGGTGGATCCACCTTTTCTTGTGCCGAAGGTAACGAACTTAAAGCGTCCATCCACGGCGCTGAAGACGGCGGGCCAGCGGTTCTCAAAGCAGTAGAGAAACTCGACCCGACTCCGGCCAAAAAACATCTCCCTCAAGGGTTGGCAACCCTGGTCAGTATAAATGCTGCTGGGGACCACGATCCCCATACGGCCGCCGTCGCTCAGCACGGTGAAGAACTGCTCCAAAAAGAGCTTGAAGGTGTTGATGTCACCCTTGCCCAGAGCGTCGTAACTCATAGGCTCCTTAAAATATGCGCTCTGTTCAACGCACCCGTCACAGTATTGAGCCCACTTCTCTGCAATGATCGGGGTGTCGGCCATCAGTCGCGAAGATATGCTGTTGGCTTTTTGCTTGTCGTAGGACCGGAACTTGGGATCGTAATCCGAGAAAAACTCCTGTGAGTTAGGCTTAACAATATCCCAGGGCGGATTACCGACCGTCGCGGAGAACCCACCCACAGCGTTCGAGACGAAAATATCGGGAAACTCCAGTGGCCAGTGGTAAAAATGATGCCAATCACGGTGGGCCTCCACTGATTCCAATGTCTTTGGTAAAGTGACATTGAAGCTATCGTAAATCGATTGACCCTTGGCGAGCCGTTCGAAAATCTCCTTGTAGTCATCTGTCGGAATATTCGGATCCATCAGGTAGGCGGTGTAGAGATCGGCTAGGGGACACAACCGTGACGCTGTCACTAAGGCTCTGTCTAATAAGGCTTTCTGGCTGTCAGTGTCGTCCTCATCGATCCCGGTGATGGAGGCCACAGCCTTTGCCGCCTCTGCCAGGATGCCAGAGAGATCGCTGTAATCAAAGAGCAGCCGCTGTTGGTTATTCTTTTTTTTGCTTTCCTTTTTACGCTCGGGAATGGTCGCGAGCTGGTTGAGGGAACGGATACCGATTAGACTGTTCCCGCAGCGCACGTGATGATCGAGAAACGTCAATCTGTGTTGGGTGGCAAAGCAGTTGAGCCAGAGCGAAAGCTTGGCCAGGTTCACCGCCAGCGGGTTAAGGTCTACTCCATATAGACAATGCCGCGTGATGCGCCGACGCCAGTCATTGGGGCAACTGGAGACCGAAACCGTCACCCCCTCCACGTCCGGCACTTCCGCCAGTAAGGAGATCACTAGCCCGACCATCTGGTTGGATGCGTCAACCAGAAAGTGACCGCTTCCCATGGCCGGATCGCAGACTTTGAAATGCAAGACCTCTTCTTCGGTAAAACGGTCAACCAAGGCTGCCGCCGATTGGGCTGCTCCACGCCTGGTCCCGATATCTAGTCCCTTGCTTGCCTGTTCCAGGAGATCTCCAAAGCGCTGCCGGTATTTCCGTTCAAAAGTCTCGCAAAGGGGCTGGATGATAGTTTTTTGATTCAGGAAGCGGACCAGAGATTCCGGCGTGTAATAGGAACCGGTCTGCTTGCGCTCCAGCGCAGACTCCCCGAAATAAACATCCCCCTTCTTGATGAATGTGTCACCTGCCATTTTTGTTGTCTGGGATGCCATCAACATCTCCACACCCTTTTTTGTGCGTCGGCGAATGCGGTCTGCGTCGGCGAGTTGAACTGTAAATTCCAGAATGTTTTCGTAAAGCTCCCCCAGATGGCGCACTTCCAGGTCCTCGTAGGGTATGGCGTATTCACCGTCAGGTTCGTTGTCTAGTGGCTCGACAAACGCCAGCAAATACAGGGCGCGGGACAAAAAATCGTTGCGCAGTTGATGTTGGCCCAGGAACCGCTCTTCTTCGTCATCGAACAGACCGCCGTTGTACCCCATGATTCCGTATTCCGGATCGCCATCGTTTACAGCGTTGATCAGTCCCTTGAGGTGCTTCCAGAGATCGTACTCGTTGGTGTCACGGCGTTTCCCCCAACGGAAATTGTGAGCCTCTCTGCAAAGCGCCTGGATCGAGTGCCTCCGGTAAAGGTCAGCCTTGTCCGGGTCCGTCGGTAGCAGCCTCCGCGCCTCAGCGTAAAACAGAAACAAACAGCGATAAATCAGTTTGACGGCGCTTTCGAATATCTCGGCCCGTTCCTCTTCGGTGTATTCCTCTCCGCTCTTCTGGGTGTCGAAAATAAACCCGTTGCAGATGTACTGAAGGACCTCGTCTATTTGAGCGAGGAAAGGCTTCTTAACCGATTTGTCAAGCGCCAATTCCGATTGATCTCTGTCGTGGTCGAGCCGGCACTTGTACATACCGACTGATTTGTCCCGGGAAGTTTCTTCCGTGTCCTCGGTTTCTTCTGCCTCTACTGATGCTTCGCTAGGCAGGTCGGCGACAAAAGAGTCTCTGTGGAAGAAACGCTCAAAAAGGCCATATTCAGCGTCATCCGAGTTTTCAAGAGTCTCAGCCAGCGGCAGTTCAACATAATCCTCGTACGGTCTGGAACTTTTGGTGGAGTAAAGCCGCCAACAAGACCCGTCGGTCAAAATACCCCAATTGAGTTTTCGTTCCTGAATGTTCGCCATGAGCTTGGCTGGATAGAACCGGCCGACCGCAGTGTCGTCAATGTCCGATCCTGGCGGTGTTAGATAAAGGACACTGATGCATTCAGTAAAACCCCAGTCTCCGTACAGCGGGTACACCCCGGGCGCGTCCGGGTGCCCGGGCGGCACAAACTCAAGATAACCGAGAGCCTGTTTGAGGAATGATTCCCAGATCGATTCCGTGTCCTGCGCTTTACGGGAACTCCATGTGTGCGCCAGCGTGGCCATGCGCCCCTGGGCGGCGTCGTCCAGGGTGACACTTTTCTTGAGGTCCTCAATGAAAATGGAACTGAAAAGGCCGTTATTTTTCATAGCGCCAGCGTCTCCTTCTGGTCGACCACAAACGTGTATTGACGGAAACGCCGGTACTCGCGGGTCGCAATGATATTGTCGTATTGCATTACAAAGAGCAGGCAGGGGCTCTGATTCCATGTCTCCAATCTGCTGGCGAATTGTTCGACAGCATTTGACAGGCCTGACCACGTGGCTTTGAGGAACTCCATACCCGAAACGATCAAGACTGGACCCTGGCTTTGATCTTTCAGGAAATCAAAAAGGTTGGGGACCAGGAACTGGCCGATCTTGTTGGC
>CAINUH010000033.1 GCA_903853735.1 uncultured Desulfomonile sp.
CTCGACCGCAGCTAGCCTGGATCTTTCACTGGCGCACGAAGAGCACAGTGCATGGAGTCCCGGCTTTTGCCGGCCAGACGTGGTTTCGTCATGAATCTCCAAGTGTTTGGAGCCGCCGTCGAAGGACAACACCTTGCCGGCTAAAGCCGGGACTCCATACCCCGCACCAAGCCCACGTTTGTTATCGAACCGTGCGCTCACTCGTTCCCCTAGGAAATATACAGGCTAACGTTGGTGTTTTGGGCGTGTGGGTGGGATGGCCAAAATCAAGGGGCTTTGGGAAGCGCTTGATTTTCCGCGCTGCCGCGTTTCAACCAGACCTGCAGAATCCCAATGTCGGACGGGGAGACCCCCGAGATGCGAGACGCCTGGCCGAGGGTTGCGGGGCGTATCTTTGTCAATTTCTGCCGCGCCTCAAGGCGCAAGCTTGGGACGGTGCTGTAATCGAATCCCTCCGGAATCTGCTTGTCCTCGAGGTTCTTCGCTTTAGCCACCTCATTTTCCTGACGGGCAATATAGCCTGCATACTTGCTGACTATCTCGACTTGGGACATTACCTCGGCTGATAGAATGCAATCATCCGCTCTTATAGCGTCATAGGTAACACCCGGCTGGCGCAGCAACTGGGCCAACGTCTCCGTGCCACGACGGGTTCTTGCGAGGCGGGCTATTTCTGAATCCACCGCCTTTTGCTTGGCTTCGAACCGGCGATAATTGCGCTCGGACAACAAGCCGATTTCATAGCCGATCCTGGACAGACGGGCATCTGCATTGTCCTGACGTAACAGCAAGCGGTATTCGGCGCGAGATGTGAAGATTCTATAAGGTTCGGTGGTTCCTTTTGTTACCAGGTCGTCTATCAGAACGCCGATGTAGGCTTCGTTTCTCTTTAGAATCAGTGGAGCCATATTTTGCACACGCCGTGCCGCATTTATTCCGGCGATGAGTCCCTGTGCCGCTGCTTCCTCATATCCGGAGGTGCCATTGATTTGTCCAGCCAGGAAAAGGTTGCGGCACGCCTTCGTCTCCAAGGAGGGGTATAGTTGTGTTGGAAAACAAAAGTCATATTCAATCGCGTAGGCCGGTCTCAGAATCTCGGCATTCTCACAACCTATGATTGTCTTCACCATGTCGATCTGCACCTCAAACGGCAGAGACGTTGAGAATCCGTTTACGTAGATCTCATCCGTGCTTATTCCTTCGGGTTCCAGGAAGATCTGGTGCCGATCCTTATCCGAGAACTTCACAATCTTGTCCTCGATAGAGGGACAGTAGCGTGGGCCCACGCCCTGAATTACTCCCGAGTACAAAGGCGACTTATGGAGATTGGCCTTGATGATCTCCGCTGTGTTCTTACTCGTGTAGGTGATATGACACGGCAGTTGGCCCCCGATTCTCTCCAGTATTGATCCAGCAGGATACCTTGGTGAATGTTCCACGTGGAACTTTTCTTCAGGTGCTGCGGTGCCAACTGCGCCGACACCCATCACATCAAGATGTTCCACGTGGAACAAATCATCCTTCCAGTGCGTGAAGTAAGGAATCGGATCGTCCCCCGGCTGAACTTCAGTCTTGGAAAAATCAATCGAGCGTCGCAACAGCCGAGGAGGAGTTCCGGTCTTCAGCCGACCGAGCTCTAACCCGATCTCCATCAAGGAAGCTGAAACACTCAAGGAAGCTTCCTCTCCGGATCGACCGCCGGATTGCTGATTCTGGCCAATATGGATTAGGCCTTTCAGGAAAGTACCGGTGGTGACAATAACGGTCTTTCCTCGATACTGAACATCCAAATTAGTCGCAACGCCGCAGACCTCGCCATCCTTGTGAATTAACCGCAGGCATTGGGCTTGTCGGAGATCCAAATTCTGCTGGCGCTCGCAGACCCATTTCATTCGGAATTGGTATGCCTTCTTGTCACACTGTGCGCGAGGTGCCCAAACGGCTGGGCCTTTTTTGCGGTTGAGCATCCGAAACTGCAAACCGGTCATGTCCGTTGCTTTAGCCATCTCACCGCCGAGTGCGTCTATCTCACGCGCAAGGTGGCCTTTCGCAAGCCCACCGATAGCTGGATTGCACGACATCTGGCCAACGGTATCTGCGTTGATCGTCAAGAATAGCGTATGGCATCCCATCCTGGCCGAGGCTAAGGCGGCTTCAATTCCTGCATGCCCAGCGCCTACTACTATGACATCATAAAGTCTTGGATAAACAAACATTCAATATCTTCCATTCCAAAATACGAGGCGAATTCAAGGAGAAGTGTAGCGTTACCGCCAGTAATAACCTGGGAATCTCTTATAGTCGAATGGAAGCTTATCACATGTTGAACCTGGAGGAAACAAGAAGAACGATGGAATCGTGTGACGATATGCGGATCGAGCGTGCGAAGTGCGATCGGCGGATGCTTAGGGTTTGCCGTAGCAGTGGCCCACGGAACCCGGAGCAGAAACCACCTAGTACCGTGACAGGTTAAATAAGTTACATGAGTTACATCGTTACAAACACCGGTGGCGCTGGTCGCTCAGGTAACTGATGTATCGTATTTAATCGGTCACGGTACTAGCATCGAAATGCTGCCTAAGCTGCGAATATGGCTGCGCCACTAAGCGCGAAGAGCAGGCCAACCTAAGTGAAGAAAGTCCAGGAAGAAGGCCCGAATTGTTGCCGAACACGACCGTAAATTCAACCAACGTGGTGGACCTTGCTCTGACTGCCGTAGGGGTTGGGGACGCGCGAAGTAAACTTCAGACCTCCTGACATGCCCCAACTTTTCCATGGCGTAGGTTGCCTGGCTTGGTCCCGCTCTGAGAACGGAGTTCCTGGCAACGAATTCCTCCTGTCAGTAGATTCTTAAACACACGATCCGCAATTGGGTGCCTGGGAAAAGCGGGTACCGTTGGTTGAACCTAAAAACGGCAGTTGCAACGATGAAACCACCGGGGCAAAAGCGGAAATACTGAAATACTGA
>CAINUH010000034.1 GCA_903853735.1 uncultured Desulfomonile sp.
GCTGCCGGCCTTGGAGGAGCCAAGCTGGTTGCTGGAGGCTTCGCTGCTGCCCAAAAGCCTTTGAACGATGAGGAGGCAGAGGACGTGGACGATCAATTCTATCTGATTTCTCACAAGGCCGGAATCGACCCCAGCGGATCATGGCTATTTCTGATCGTCTATACCATTGCCCTTCTTGGACGACTAATTCTCGTAAGGACGGAACTTGGAGAGGAAGTGGCTAAATTCGTAAAGCAATTATTCGAGAAAAAGGAAGAGGACAAGGAGAAAAAGGCCAAAGAAGCAAAGGAATGGGCAGAGGCGAATTCAAAGTGATAGACCTTGGCCCATGCGAGATTACCGCCGTGTTCGGGCCTATGGCCTCGGGCAAGACGTATCTCATCGAACATGAATGGCTCCCTGGACAAAATCGCTATGTACGCTTCGATTCAACCGGGGAGTCAATTGAAACGGAGGGTGTCGAGCATATTTGGAAAAGCCCCAAGGAACTCTATAAGCGCCTTGTGGAAAATCCTTACTACTTCCGAATTGCATATCACCCAGGGACGGACATCCAAAACGATTTCTATTGGGTCACCCGCTGCCTGTGGCGTCTAGATTGTTACAAGCTCCTCGTGTGCGACGAATTCCATGAAGTATGCTCGGTAAGCGAGACTCCTCAATTCGTTCAAACCATGATGCGCTATGCGCGGCATAATCACCTAGCAGTGATCGGTGCGAGTCAAAGAATTGCGGATGTCCATAAACTATTCACTTCGGGAAGTCGGAAGGTGATCATCTTCTACAGCCAGGAGTCTCGGGACTTACTAGCGGTGCGCGACCGATGGGGGAGCGAAGCCGAGGAAATGGTTGCAAATTGCCGTCCCTTACTATACAATGATCGAACTAGAGAGGTTCGGCAAGTTCCTCAGTGCGTTGTAATCGAAAAAGGCTCTCCCCCAAAAGTTTACGATTTCAAAACAGGCTCCTATGTCACAGGAAACGGATCGTCAGGACCAGAAGATACTGACGAGGATGGTGGAGAAATTCCAAGCGAAAGTAGTCAGGATAACCTTCCAGAAAGCGGGACAGACGAAGGAGTTTCTTCTCCCGAAGGTGCAAGCCCTGTATAGCGACACATCAAGTTTCGATGAGTTTTTAGCCTCGGACCCATCCGAAGAACTACGTTCGAGAGGCAATCAAACACAAGGACAAGACATGATCACACTACAGAGAAATAACATTCCTCAGGGCAATCAGCAAGCTGCTCGTGGAGTTCAATTCCTTAAGCCGATGCACATCACCAATCCAAAAGGCATCACCGCGAAAATCTACAAGGTTTCGACGGACAAGCCGGATAATTTCGGAAACCCCGTAAACGTGTACTTCAACGCGGATGGACAAAAGTATTCCAAGGGATTCAAGTTGACCTCGGATAATCTGGCATCCCTGGTCACGCTCCTCGGGTCGGACGAAACGAAGTGGGTCGGCAAGACTGTGACCATCGGAAAAATGGTTGACGATGACGGAGGGGAAAGGTTAATATTCGGCAAATAGCCATGCTTTGCCCTTATCACATGATCGAATTGAAAAGGGCTGTCGTTAGGGACAGCCGGGGGAAGGAGACGATCTTCCTCCGCTGTCCCCACCGTATCGACAATCGTTTCTTGATTCCGGGGTCAGACGAGATCAGAACTCGATTCATTGTTGGGGGAGGATTTTGCTCCTTCTCTAGACCATTGAAAAATCCAAATGGCAACGGTCGGAACCAAAACAGGAAAACGGAGAGAAAAAATGTTTCAACAATACGGATTACTGCTAGAAGAGATTGACGCTGAAATCGAACGCGGAAACAAAAAACATGGGCATGGGGAGCTTGCTACTCCAATTCAAGTTACAGCAATTCTTTGTGAGGAGCTTGGGGAATTCGCTCAAGCTGTGATGCAAGGCCGAATACAAGACGCAAGAAAAGAACTATTACAAGTTGCAGCAGTAGCAATAAACCATTTGAAAGGAACAGGACCGCATTTCTCCAGCAAGTAAAGGAGACTTAGCGGCCTCCACTGGAGGCCAGTCTTGTCAACAAGGAACAAAATCCATGACAAAGCACATCACAGAGTCTATCGCGCCATTCGCCGCACACTTCTTGGCCGCGA
>CAINUH010000035.1 GCA_903853735.1 uncultured Desulfomonile sp.
TATGGCGGGAGCGACGAGACTCGAACTCGCGACCTCCGGCGTGACAGGCCGGCGTTCTAACCAACTGAACTACGCCCCCTGAGGGATGACCGATATGCGGGAACTGGTAGGCGGAACAGGATTTGAACCTGTGACCCCCGGCTTGTAAGGCCGGTGCTCTCCCGCTGAGCTACCCGCCCCTGGAAGATCTCCCATTCCATCAGGAAAGGCCCCTGATGCGTATCTTTTGAACTTAGTGACTGCGGGCTATTCTGTCAAGGAAAAATCCGCCGCTGTTTCTTCCAGCACGTGAATAGCCTCATTAACGAGCGTGAAAAGCAGGGCATCCCCTGCCAGACGTGATCCCGGTCTTGTCAAATACCCACCTTCAAGAATGTTCCCGACTATCACCTCCACACCTTCTCTGTCCACTCCCGGCAGAACGATTCTTGTTATTGATTCCGTGACTACACTGTGCTCGGCGTCCATTTCGGAAACAATTTCTCTCGAATCTTCAGCAATAACTATTGTATCGAACTGGGTCATGGCTATATATACGGCTGTCTCGTCTCCGGCATCATTCTTGACATAGCCCTTGCAGAATTCTACGATCAAGCGTTGCACCCTGACTGCTGGAGTTTACTTGTCTGGAAAAGGATTATATCACGCTGACTTTCTGAGTCCGTGCTTTCTTATTTTGCTATACAGGGTGCTGCGGCTGATGCCCATGATTTTTGCCGCCTTGAACTTGTTCCATTCGCATTTGTCCAACACTGAGCGAACATGATCCCGTTCAAGCAGTTCCAAGTTTGAAACTCCGCCGGCCTCATGCGCCAAAGGTTCCTGAGACTTCAATTGGGCCGGAAGGTCTTCCGGAGTTATGTATTCTCCCTTGGCCAATACTACGGCACGCTCCACGGCATTTTCCAGTTCTCTGACATTACCCGGCCAGTGATGACTGAAAATCAGGTCCATGGCTTTTTGGGAAAGTGATCGAATGTTTTTGCCAAGCCGCGAATTGAACAGATCAATAAAATTGGCGGCAAGTTGGGGAATGTCTTCGCGCCTTTCACGCAAGGGGGGAACATTGATTGAGATCACATTGAGTCTCCAGTACAGGTCTTCACGGAAAATCCCCCGAGCCATTGCCTGTGTGAGATCTCTGTTAGTGGCGGCAATTATCCTGGCATCGGTGGAAATGGTGTCCTCACCTCCAACTCGTTCGAATTGGCGATCCTGAATGACTCTTAGGAGTACGACCTGTGTTTGAAGACTTGTCTCGCCGATTTCATCGAGGAATATTGTTCCACCGTCTGCCTGTTCGAATCTTCCCGGCTTCCGTCTTATGGCGCCGGTAAAGGCACCTTTTTCGTGGCCGAACAACTCGGATTGCAGCAGAGTCTCTGCGTACGCAGCGCAGTTTACCACGACAAAGGGACCTCCGCTCCGACGGCTCTCCTCGTGTATGGTCCTCGCCACAACTTCTTTTCCGGTTCCTGACTCTCCCTCTATCAGAACATGCGAGTCACTATTGGCAATATCCAGTATCAATTCCGCAATTCGTCTCATGACAGGCGACCGCCCAAGAAGGTTGCTCAACTTTTGAGTGGAGTCGAGGGTTCTGGTCAGCCTACGATTCTCGTGCCGTTCATGCTGGATGCTTTGGTACAGCCTTCTTATGCGGAGCATGGCATTGACACGGGCTATGAGTTCGTCGGGCTCGTAGGGCTTTGTAAGATAGTCGTCCGCTCCCCTATTGAGCCCTTCTATCTTGTATTCGAGTGAGTCATGAACAGTGAAGATAATTACGGGAATGTATTGGAATTCGGGATGGGCCTTAACCTTTTCGGCAAATTCCATGCCGTCCATGCCGGGTAAATTGACATCCAACAGAATTGTGTCATGGCTGATTTCCCGGTTTTGTTCCAGCAGGGACCATGCCTCTTCTGCTGAACCAGCCAAGTCTGCACGAAATCCTGAAGCTTGAAGAAGCTGCTGGGCAAAAGGCCCGTTGTATGGATCATCCTCTACGATCAATACATGACCTGTATTCAAAGTCTTACCCATCGCCCAGGCCTGCTACACGAAGTGATAAGCCAACCCTTGTGCCGCGGCCACCTTCTCCCCATCATCCGTATGGATATCGACGTTCCAGAGGCTAACCCGCTTCCGAATGTCAACGGGTGTAGCCACGGCAATCACCCGGTCTCCCTGGCGGGTCGCACGGAAGTAGTTGATTTTTATCTCGATAGCGAAAGACTTGTAACCCCTTGAATTCGCCGCCACGGCAAACGCTTGATCTGCCAGGGAAAAAAGCACTCCCCCGTGGGTACGGGCCTCGGAGTTGCAGTGTTGTTCGTTTATCACCAGGCTTACGCGGGCATACGATTCTCTTGCCTCCTCCACCTTTATTCCCAGCATCGACGCAAAGGGATCGGTACCCACCACTTCTGCTGCGTATCTTACAGGATCTTTGTCTGGATCTATCATGCGAAGATTGTGCTCGTTGATCTTTTCAGAGAGCCGTCTATCCGTTCTCGTCGGCTGGGGCCCTTTTGGAGCCTTTTGCATTCCTGTCTCGAACAAGCCGATTATGGGAGCGTGCGATATCCAGAAAGTTTCTCAACAGCGTTCCGCCATCCGGTTTGGCTTGGAGCCAATATTCCGTGTGAGCCTGGACTCCATAAGCCGGTCTGGTCGGGTGTTTTATTATCTGGTACGGACAAAGCTTGTTTTCTGCCAAGGGAACGAAACCTGGAGGTAGCCGCTTAACCTCATCGTAATGATTCTGGACGAGGTTTAGACTTGGCCCCATTCCACGGAACAGGGCATCCTCATGGAGTACGTAAACGTTGTGGCGGCCACGTTCAGTAGGATTATGCCCGTAAGGAAAGCAGTCGTCTTCTCCACCTCGGATAGGTCCTACCTTGCCGCCGAAAGCCAGAGCCAGGGCCTGATGGCCCCCGCAAATACCGATCACCGGTACCTGCATTTCTTCCACCATCACCTTGAGTGAATTGAAAAAGTTCTTCAAATCGCTCGCATTCTTGCCCTTGTACCGGCACCACGGAATTCCGTTTGGGCTGAGAGCGAGAAAGGCAGGCCTAATCCGAGCAATGTTTTCCACCGTCGTATCTTTGAAGGGAATGATAATACCACGGCCTTCGGCACCCAGGCGTATCAGTTTGTCTCTGACAATTTCGGCCTGCTTGGAGGTTTGGCCGGTAAAGAGATTAACCACAATCCAGACTTGGGACACTCCCGAAAGTGGTTGGGGGCTCGCGCGCTCGCCCACGGCAGCAGGCTCAGAGTTATCTTTGGCCGCGGATTGGCTGGGGGCTAAGGCAGACAGCGGGATGGCAACCAGGAGTATTAACCATAGGCGTAAACTCATCTCCAACTACCTTTCCAGTCTCCTGAGGAACTCAATAACAAAGCTAATTTGACACGAAATCGGCCAAAAAGTAAAGAAAAATCTGATGGAAAGACACAAGACACACGATGAAGTGTGAGGGATTAGTTGGTAGGCTCCTAAGTCATATTGAAAACCCTGACAGGATGAAGAGCGATTTCATCGGCTTTAGGTTCGGGCCGCGTCAGGATCAAGAAATCACCTGATCTTGACACAACTCTGAATAGTCTTTTCGTTGGATGCTCAGATGAAACTGCACGGTGCAGGCAGGATCTCGACACAAAAACGGGATTCCCCTTCATGAGCTTGACCATTTCCGAGAGTGGAGTCTCGATTTCCGGAATGTGAGACAACGCTGAATTCAGCCCTATCAGACTTGCGGAAACTTTATCCGGGCCTTCATTCATAAGCTGGTCGAAAGTCAAGGCGTCCTTGAGTTTGAATTGTCCACAGGCGTCCCTTCGGAGACTCTCCAGCCTGCCTCCTACTCCCAGGTCACGGCCTATGTCCCTGGCAACGGCCCTGGCGTACGTTCCTCTGGAACAAATCATATCGAGATCGAGAAAAGGCTCTTCCCATTTCTTGATGGTCAGAGAAAATATCTCCACCTTTCGAGGAGATAGATCTGGGAAAACCCCTTTCCTGGCCAGTTTGTAGAGCGGGACCCCTGCTTTTTTTATGGCTGAAAAATGTGGAGGAACCTGGTGAATCACTCCCCTGTATCGTTCTACCACCTCTTCAATGCGGTTCCTTTGGATTCCCGAGACATCTGAGGACCGGAGCACGTTGCCGTCACGATCATCAGTGTCTGTCTCCTCTCCCAGACAAACCGTCAGAGTATAGTTCTTGGGGTTTTCATAAAGATAGTCGAGCGCTCGAGTGGCCGCTCCGATCAGCATGACCATCAAGCCTGAGGCTGCCGGATCAAGCGTTCCTGAATGTCCCACTTTTGCAGGTTTTACCACGCGCTTGAGTACTCGAACGACATCGTTTGAAGTCATTCCTTCGGGTTTATCCACCAGGAGTATGCCGTGCATGAGCCCTATCCGTATGAAACTGAATTACATTGCAGGTGGAGCGCTGTTGTCCTGCGCCGGCAAATAAACGCTATCACATTGAATCTTGGTCGATTTGTCTTACAACTGCGGGAGACCGGGCCAGTATTTTCGCTGGGTCAAAAGGACTTCCTTGAGTCTGTTCTTGAATCCCGTACCCAGTGTGTCCCAGGATGGTCGGGGTGGAATGCCGTCATTCTGAGGGTCATAATATGACATCTTCAAAAGAATGCGCCTCACGGAATTTTTCAGCGCGACCAGATTATAGCCGCCCTCAAGAGTCAACACCACTCGTCCCGAACAGCA
>CAINUH010000036.1 GCA_903853735.1 uncultured Desulfomonile sp.
CCGACGGCAACCCTATCCTGTCATGTCTGACTTTGGCCGCGGAATGCCGACAAATGCATATCACTACAGTTGAAGGTCTCGCCAAGGAAGGCAAGCTAACGATCGTGCAAGAGGCTTTTTGGGAGAGCGGGGCAGTGCAATGTGGGTTCTGCACTCCCGGGATGGTACTTTCGGTTACCGCTTTGCTACAAGAGAATCCGGTCCCTTCAGAAATAGCGATGAGCAAGGCCCTTGAAGGCAATCTTTGCCGCTGCACCGGTTACAACAAGATCATTGAGGCGGTTCATTTGGCGGCCGAACGGCTGTCATCCGTTAGGTGATAAGGTGACGAGAAATGACTGAACTTCAGTACGTGGGGAAACGAATTCTTCGCAAGGATGGCCCCCGGAAAATTTCGGGTTCAGCCATCTATGCTGGGGACATCAGACTCCCCGGTACACTCGTGGGCGGTATCCTGAGGAGCCCACATCCCCATGCCCGTATTGTGGGCATTGATACCTCTGCGGCGAGACGTATTCCCGGAGTCAAAGAAATCATCACCGGTAAGGATACCCTTGGTATCAAACACGGCTTTGTGGAGACTCCCCGGTACCCGCCGGACCAGTCGGCCTTGGCTATTGATCGGGTGCGGTTCGTGGGAGAAGAGATAGCCGCCGTCGCTGCAACTGACGCCGAAGCTGTGGAAGAAGCCCTGAGTGCCATAAGGGTGGAATATGAGCCTTTGCCGGGGGTATTCGACCCGGTTCACGCTATGGAACTCAACGCACCTGAGGTACACCCGAGTCACCCCAAAGTCAAAGAACCGTTTCACAACATAGCAGGTAAGACCGAATCGTCATGGGGCGACGTAGAGGCCGGTTTTGTCCAATCCGATCATGTCTTTGAGCACCGCTTCAAAAGCCACTTGCGCACTCACGGATATCTTGAATCCCAGGTAACAACAGCCTATTTCGAGCCCGGCGGCAAGCTCAACGTGTGGACTTCATCTCAAGGGCCGTTCATAAAACGCGCAAAGCTGTCAGCAACGCTGGGTTTACCCATGTCCGCGGTCCGGATTCAAAAGGCGTATGTCGGTGGAGCCTTCGGCGGGAAGATAGACCTCTTCTCTCATGAATACTGCGCTGCATTGCTATCCATAAGAACCGGCCGCCCGGTGAGGATTTGTGCTTCAAGAGAAGACGTTTTCATTGCATACCGTCACGGTCAGCCTCTCATAGTACAAATGAAAACAGGTGTTAAGAAAGATGGAACTCTGGTTGCCCAGCAGTTTTGCGTTATTAACAACTGCGGAGCCTATCGCGGGAGCGGCGTTGTGGTCATATTCCTCGTGTGGGGATTCGCCATGCTGCCGTACCGGGTGCCGAATCTGAAGTATGAAGGTTATGCGGTATACACAAACAACCCCATCAGATGTCCGCAGCGTGGCCACGGTGCTCCGCAGATGCGTTTTGCAATCGAATCGCAACTGGACATGATTGCAGAAGAATTGAAACTGGATCCGGTTGAAATCCGCCTCATGAATGCTCGGAATCCGCGAGAACTTCTTCCCAATGGCGATAATGTCCACAATTGCGGCCTGAAGGATTGCATCAGGAAAGCTTCCGAGCATACCGGTTTCTCTGAGGTCTATGGCAAAGCGCGGAGAACCGGTCCCGAAGGAAGGTTTCGCAAGGGCATCGGGATGGGAGTAAGCGCCTATTTCGGCGGATCTCTCATTTATCCCAATAGTTCATCCGTCGTGGTGAAGATGAACGATGACGGGACATTCACTCTTTTGACAGGGGCGCTGGACATTGGTCAAGGCGCAGAGACCATTTTGGCCCAGATTGTGGCTGAAGAACTTCATGTTCCTGTGGACGAAATCCAGGTCATAGCAGCAGACACGGAGACCACTCCTGTGGATATCGGCGCATGGATCAGCGGCTGTGCGTACGTGTCGGGAAATGCTGCAAGAGAAGCGGCCATGCAAGTGAAGAATAAGTTGATGGAGATTGCCGCAGATGAAATGGGAGCGAACAGAGAAGATTTGATTCTGGAGAACAAGAGCGTCTATGTAACCGGTTCTCGACAGACTAGGCTCACCTACAAGGAACTTTATGGTGCAAGCCTTAGAAAGAACCGCGGAGACCCAATAATTGGCGAGGGGCACTGGCGCACCATGAGGGATGAGCCCATGCATCCCAGCCTGGCGACCACCAAAGGCCGTTGGAGTGAAAACTATGCGTTTGACTGCCAAGTAGCTGAGGTTGAGGTGGACACAGAAACCGGTATGGTTAAACTCTTGCGTGCCGTAACTGCCCATGACTGCGGTTTCCCGATTAATCCGTTACTCGTTGAGGGACAAATAGACGGCCAGGTATCAATGGCCTTGGGACACGCTTTCATGGAGGAAGTGTTGATGAAAGAGGGCCGGACCATTAATCCATCTTGGCTGGATTACCATATGCCCTGTATTCACAATGTCGCTGTCTCAGAGCACATTGATGTCATCACGGAGAGCTACACGCCGGGCTCCCCTTACAGGACAAAAGAAGTGGGAGAAGGCTATGTGTCCGGAATCCTGGCAGCGATTGCCAATGCCGTTTATGATGCAATAGGGGTTAGGCTGTATTCGACGCCGTTTACCCCGGAAAAGATTCTCAGGGCCCTGGGCAAAATCAAGTGAAGGCTAGTTATTGCCTTTCTTAAAGGCCCCTTAGCGATTGGAGTAACTTATTGCCGGTTGGTTCATAAGCCTTGAAATTGCTCCTTCGCCTACGGCTCCTCGCAATGACAGTGGCGCCGTATCCCGTGGCGGCGTCTGTAGAAGATTATGTAATTGCGGACGGGGAATCCTCGTAGGTCATGTGCAAGGTCCTCTCGTAGCACTCCTATCTCGGGAAATCGAGCAATTCGGCGGCAAGTCTCCTTCAATTCCCCCAGCAGTCCTTTCGCTGCAACCGGATTGTCTTTCACTATGTAATCGAAAAGCGTGTGTAAGTCCATCCGAGCCAAAGGAGAAAAGTCTAGATGACTCATGTGGTGCCTTTGGTCAGCCGAACCATTTTCTCTTCTAGGCCACGGAAAACCTCCTCGCCCGGGATGCGCTC
>CAINUH010000037.1 GCA_903853735.1 uncultured Desulfomonile sp.
CGTTTTTGCCAGCGTTAACAAGACGGGCAGCGGCCCGGGAAACGACTGGACTCTCGAATATTCCACGAACCCTGGCACAAAGATGCACACGGTCGTTGACACGGAACAGATGGCCGGTCTTCCTGAGGATCTGGCTCCTGGATACGTGTTCATCACAAAGGGGACCATAGCCCCGGTTGTTCAGGGAACAACTGATATAAACCTGAACGGCGCTTTTGCCGTGAGCAATAAGGAAGAAAGTGTAATTACGACCGTAACGGTATTGGCGAATCCCAGCAGCACGATCGGCTGGAACACAATTTCTGTCGACATGGATCCAACTTTTCTGGCAAGCGTGAGTGTCCTCCCTACAGACGTAGTCGGATCGGGGACGCAACAAATTACTATCAGCAATGTGTATGCAGGGCAAGCCACGGCGGTTCTGGGAACGTTGCAGGGAGCCCTTAATCCGAGCTTTAGTGGAAACTCCCAAATTTTCATTTACGCTCAGGATACTCATGGAGATTGGGCTTCCGACACACTGGCCGTTACAGTAAACCCGCTCCCGCCTGATCCGGTCATTATAGTGACCATCCCAGCTCAGAACGTTATTGCAAATGTGACAAGCCCCATTCCGGGAATCTCTATTTCTGATGCGGACATCGGAACCACCGGCAAGCTCACAGTTACTCTGTCAGTGTCATACGGGACACTTACCGTGCAGGTGCCTGCAACCACACCAGGCAGTACGCCCGTAACATACACCAACTCCCTCATCACCTTCACAGACACCTTGGCTAATGTGAATACGGCCTTGGCAGGATTGTCTTACACGCCGACGGCGAAATATGATGGTGACGTCACGCTGTCCATTACCGCGGTGGACCAGAGCGTTCCCAATCCACTGTCCGACACCGAGACGGTTACTATCACCGTTAACAATGCCGATCCGACGATTACAGTCCCGCCCCCCGTGACCGTGACGACCGGCATTGCCGCTCCGATCATCGGTATATCCGTGGCCGATCCCGACATCGGCTCAACCAATATGGCGGTCACTTTGTCAGTTTCTCACGGGTTGTTGGCCGTGCCCTCGTCAACTAATGTCACGGGCAATGGAACCAGCACGCTGATAATCAACGATACCCTGGCAAATGTGAATACACAGCTTTCAGGTCTACAGTACATGTCGACGTCGACTTACACCGGTGCGGACACCCTGAAGATTACCGCCAACGATCAATCGACACCGACTCCAGGCATAGGAACTGGGGAGGTCCCAATAACGGTGAACGCCGTCGTAAACGCTCCTCCTGACGTCACAGTCCCCGGAGCACAAAGCCTCTCCGGAAACTCGTCCATAGCAATTACCGGAATATCCGTCTCTGATGCAGACATAGGAACCGTAGGCAAGCTCACGGTCACTCTAAGGGTGTTACATGGGACAGTCACCGTGCAGGTGCCCGGTACCACGCCCGTAACGTACACCAACTCGATCGTCACCTTTACAGAGACGTTGGCAAACGTCAACACCGCTCTTGCGGGGTTATTGTACACGCCGACAGCAAAATATGATGGCACCGACACTCTGTCCATTACAGCGGTGGACCAGAGCGTTCCCAATCCACTGTCCGACACGGGGACGGTTGCCATCACCGTTACCAATGTAGCTCCAACGATTACCGCCCCGACCGCAGTGACCGTGGTGAACGGCATTCCCTCGACTATCAGCGGTATAACCGTATCCGATCCCGACATAGGCACAACCAATATGACCGTCACTTTATCGGTGACTCATGGAGTGCTAAACGTGGCCACGTCGCCAAATGTCACCGGCAATGGAACCAGTGCGTTAACAATCAACGACACTCTGGCAAACGTCAATGCACGGATTTCAGGTCTGCAGTACACCCCGACGTCGACTTACGCCGGTCCGGACATACTCACAATTACCGCCAACGATCAATCGAATCCGACAGCCGGAACGGACAGCGAAAACGTCAGTATTACGGTCACGGCTATCCCCTTGTCGCCTCCAGTAATCACCGTGCCGGGGGCGCAGACCGTCAATTGGAATGTGCCGACACCCATCAGCGATATTTACGTTGCGGAAAGCGGTTATACAGGTCAGTTCACAGTCACGCTGTCAGTAGTACATGGAACAGTCACCGTGCAGGTGCCCGCCACCACACCCGGTACTACTCCCACAGTTTACACGAATGCGAACGTGACCTTTACTGACACGTTGGCCAATGTGAATACCGCACTTGCAGGAATAAAGTACACGCCGACTACAGGCTACATCGGAGCCGAGACCCTTACCATCACGGGAGTGGATCAAAACAGCACCCCGCTCAGTGACAAAGAAACAGTCCACATTTCAGTTATCAACTACGCTCCGGCCCCTGTGCCTTTGCCTCCCATTACAATCACGGCACCCACTGTGCTGTCGGTCAACGAAGATACAGCCGTAACAATCAGACCTGCAATGACAGTTGATTATTCAGATCCGGGAAGGGAACTCAAAGTCACCCTACAGGTGGTTAACGGATCGTTGACGCTAGGATGGAAAGGGTGGCTCGACTCATACACAGGGGACGGAACCAAGGAAGCCGTGTTCACCGGAATGGTCGGAGATATTAATGATGCGCTCTATGGCTTGAGGTACACGCCGACTCATAACTATTATGGTTCCGATACCCTGACGGTTACCGTGGACGATCAATCTATTCCTGCTACGCCTGTCACCAAGACAGTTCGGCTTAACGTCAACTCCATTAATGACCCACCGGTGATCTCCGTACCGTCAACGCAGGATGTAGGCCTGAATGCGTCCAAGCTCATCAGCGGAGTTTCTGTTACAGATCCTGAACTTCTTGACAGCCCATTGCTAAAGATGAATATGGCGCTCGGCGTCCTGCATGGGACTGTGGCGGTCACTGGCGTAGGAGTTGCTCCCAACCTCGTGTTTACCGATACCCTGGGCCAGGTGAACACCAAGCTGGGCACACTGTCGTATACACCCGTACCGAACTATCAGGGACCGGACTGGTTGACCATTTCAGCAAATGATCAAGGCAATTCAGGATCGGGCGGTCCGCTGTCTGATACAAAAACAGTGACTCTTAGAATTGGAAATTACGGGGTGCTGTGATTGGAAGAATGGGTATGATGGGAATCAAGCCCATTGTCAGTAGGCTTTCACTGTTGTCTCGCCCGAGACCGGCCGTACCGGATATTGGAGGATGATGTTAAGAAGTTCTTCATTGTTCCACTGCAGAAACTGTTCAGCGATTTTATAGCACCGTTCGGCAGCCATCTGCATCCACTCCATAGCTGCTCGACGATCTTTTGGCACTCCTTGTCCCCGACCATACATCAGGGCCAGCGTCCACTGCGCTTCGGGTAATCCTGTTTCAGCAGCCATTCGAATCAATCTTGCAGCGTCCGAATAGTCTTGGGGCATCCCGTGACCGTAAGACGAGTACCGGACGAGAAAGATACGGTGCCATCAGCGACGCGGAATTGAGAAAGGCCATCAACTTGATGACCTTTGAGCACATCGATCCCATAACACCTGTTCCTGTCTCTGCATTCGCCCGTAAATTCGGTCCCCATACTCAAACAGAGAGTTTCGCACACTTTTGCTTCCAGGACCAACTCGACCCTGAGGAAATACGACGGTTTCTGACAAGGTCTGGCGTTACAATCGGAGACAGCCGTGATAAGATTCATCATGTAACTTTGATTGTATCCGGGGTCTACCATGACTGACCAGAACCGCTTCCCCCTTGAAGAAGAAACTTTGGCCATCGGCACCGAGGTAGCCCACCAAAAGGACGGCCCTGCTCAATCTGAATTGCAGGAAAGAATCCTGGAATTCGAACGATTCAATCGCCTAGTCATGGCCAGGGAACAGCGGATTCTTGATCTGAAAAAAGAAGTTAACGAGTTGGCCCAGACTGCCGGCGAGCCCGCGCCTTACGGCTCCTTGGACCGGATCGAAAAAGATGAAGCCTTGGACAATCTGGTCCAGACCATGAAGGATCGAGACGCCGTCTCAGGAGGGGAACCTGAAGAATTGGAGGCAGAGGACTTATTGAATGTTGTGGATTTGCAGACCCTTCTTGCCCACTTCTGCGATGCGGTCGGGGTTGCCTCGGCCATCATAGATCTCAAAGGAAAAATTCTGGTGTTTGCAAACTTCTGCCGGGCTTGCACCGATTTTCACCGCGTCGGCAAAGTCTCATCTCAACGCTGTGTAGAAAGCGATACTATATTGGGATCGAGCCTTCAGGAAGGTCAGGATTTCACGTTTTATCGGTGCAAAAATGGGATGACGGACGCGGCTTCGCCGGTGATCATAGATGGAAAACACTGGGCCAATGTGTTCATCGGCCAGTTCTACTTGGAGGAACCGGATCTCGACTTCTTTCGTCGCCAGGCTCAGGAACACGGTTTTGATGAAGACAACTATCTGGCTGCCATCAAGGAAGTGCCAATGCTGGACGAGGCAAAACTGCCAAGCATTCTCGGTTTCTTGTCAGGCTTCGCCAAGATGGTGGGCTCCCTCTCGTTAGACCGAATTCGCGCTTCACAGGCCACCGAGGACATAAGAAGGAGGGCCGAGGAACTGCGCCGTAGCCAGGCCGCGGCTCTGAGCCTGGCCGAAGATGCAGAAATGGCCCGCAGCGAGATTGCGCGATATAGGGATCATCTGGAGCAGTTGGTCAAGGATCGCACGGAAGAGCTGAGAGTTTCGGAAGAACGCACCCGGCTGCTCCTTGAATCTGCAGGCGAGGGGATCATCGGTGTGAGCCTGGATGGCAAGATGACTTTTGTCAATCCTGCGGCTTGTCGGATGCTCGGATACTCGCCGGATGAATTCGAGGGCAAGGAACTCCACATCCTCATTCACTATGCTCATGAGGATGGTTCTTCATATCCGCAAGAAGATTGTCCTATGCACAAGTCCATTTCAGGTGGAACCGCCTGCCATATCGACAGTGAAGTGCTGTGGCGAAAAGATGGCACCAGTTTTCCCGTAGCTTATTCCAGCAACCCTGTCCATAAGGACGGCTCTCTCGTCGGGTCTGTGATCACTTTCAG
>CAINUH010000038.1 GCA_903853735.1 uncultured Desulfomonile sp.
AGATCGCTACGCAGATTCTTACTCATGTTCTCCGGCCAGACTAGAAAGAATAAAGAGATCTGAAACTCACACTGCAGGGCAGGATGGCGGATTTCAGTTTGCTTCTGATGCTGGGGCGGGCTGGAAACAGTGGATGTGTACGCCACGGGGAAACTATCCCAGGCCATCTCATAGAGAGATTTGGTATGAAGTGGTGCCGATCGATGAGGCTTTCAGTAACGGACAGATGTATCCTAGTGATCCAAACTGTCGCTGCTACTTGATTTATTTGTTCGATCCGTCGAAGGCTAAACATGGGTAAACGACCAAGGGCTAAAGCACCTTGGCTTTCTGTAGCCCTGAAATGACCACCTTGATATTTGGTAGCCATTCCGAGCCTCCAGGCCGGTCTACATAGCGGCCCAAGAAAGCAATGTTAATAGCACCATTCAAATCAGCATCTCCAGACCATCCGCAGGAACACTTGAAACTCTTGCCATGCCTATCTCCATCTTTCCCGCAAACATGGCAAACCTGGGAAGTGTAGTGTGGGTCTACTAGAACCAGAGGGATACCTACCTGAAGAGCCTTGTAGGTCAAGAATTCTCTGAGTTGATAGAAAGCCCAACCGTTAACCTTCTTCCTCTGTTTCTTGCCTTCCTTCTCATTGATATCCTGTCTGATGCCCGTTAGATCTTCCAGAGCGATCTTAGCAGGTATCTCCTGCGCTCTGGTCACTATGGCTTTGCTGATCTCATGGTTAATCTGTCTCTGATAGCGGCTCTCCTTGCCTGATAGTCGTTGCTGAAGTTCTCGGCACCTTCGCCTAGAACTTCTTGTACCTTTCACGGCTTTTTGTTGGAGAACAGCACGCATAGAAGCATAATGGTTCTTGATCAGCTTGATGGTCTTACCGCCGAACTTCTGACCTTCAGAAGTAACGGCGATGTCAGTTATTCCGAGATCGACACCGAGGATGGTATCAACATGGATCTGGTCAGGTGCTTCGCTTTTAACCTGAATATGAATATAGTACTCAGATCCTTTCTTGCAGAGCGTGGCACTTGTGGGTTTAGAACCTTTGAGTCTATCTCTTTGATAGTCTCCGAGAACCAGCTTGATCCTTTGCCTTGATCTGAGAAGGGTTACGCTAACCTCTTCATCTTTTTCTCTAAAGGCAAAGATCCTGGCATCATAATCTATGCTGGTTGGCTCAAAGTTTTTGACTGAAGAATGGGTTAGTTTGACCGTCTTTCGATTAGCCGCAACACGATTGATTGCCCTGATCGTTAGGTTTGCAGATAGACCAAACTTAGCTCTGACATCTTGGTAAACAAGCCCCTGAATGCGGACTTTGTTTGTCTGCTTCACAGGCGTATTTTGGTTAATCCAATTGCAAGCATCTGCAAAGGCTTTCAGAGTGTCTTCTATCTCTTCGGCCTGGGAGTCCGTTGGATTCAGCTTGCATTGAACGGTTAATACCTGCTCAGTCATTAGTAGGTAGTGTAGTCACTAAGTGATATAAATGTTGTGGTGGGAAGTGTACGGCATTCCTCCCAGGACTAAAGCCACTGGGCTTCCTGCCTGTTAGGATCGTGACTATGACGCTTCGATAGGCCGAAAGGACGTTCCTTTTGTGGTAGTTGACGAAACCAATATGGAAGAGAAACCGAAGGAGAACAAACATGGGATTCGTAAGCGGTAAGTGGGACGGGGCAGCTAGTAACTACAAGACGACTGAAGACTATTGCAATGCATGTGCCATAGACATGAATCCGACCGGCAAACCCAAGGTCCAGGCCATGTGCAAACTTCCGTTAAAAACACCAGATGGAGACTATAGCACTCGCGCCCTCACATCCGCTCAGGGCGTGCTCCTGGGTGCTATGGGCGGCATAGATGCTCCGATGGCCGAGAAGACAAAGGCCGCCCGGAAGATCGTGAGCCTGATGAAGCAAGCTAAACTGGAGCCGAACCCTGGGTTAGTGAAGCTGGCGGGGCAATGATATGGCAAACAAATGCACGACAACCAGCGGCAAGACCTTCAAAAGTGTTGCCGCGACGAGAAGGGCAAACCATCATAACAAGGTAACGACAGTCACAAAACCCACTAAGAAATAATTTTTTGAATAATAAGAACAATTAGCACCAGTTCCGGGCCTGGATCACTAAAACCTGAGCTAAATGGTTCCAGGGACCTTAAACCTGAGATTTTCTATGCCAGAACCAATAGTTCCCGGCGATAAAGCCGCGCAAACTCCAGATCCAACCGTCGTGGATCTTGAAGATGGACAGATTGAAGACAAAAAAACCTACACGCAAGAGGACTTTGAAAAGGCTATCCAAAAGCGTGTAAAGAAAATTGCCAGAGAAAAAGAAGACCTGGCGACCAAATACAAGGACTACGACGCGATCAAGAAAGATTCGGACGAGTACCAAAAGATCAAATTGTCTCAGCAAACCGAAGTCGAACGACTAGCTAACGAAAAGAATGCAGCCGAAAACGCCAAGATCGAAGCCGAGACAAAATATGCGGTCCTCCAGACCGATCTTCTCAAGCAAACGCTCTGTGCCAAATCCATCTTGCCCGCTGATTGGTGGGAGGATGTCAAAGGGACCACAGAGGACGAAATCAAAGCAAGCATCTCGGGACTAATCAAAAAACTGAAGCTTGATAAACAGCGAGTAGGCGGACCCACCCCGGCAGGCGGCGCACCCATTCCAAAGGCGAATGAGAATGTCAATTCTGCTCTTTTCTCATATGTGGGAAGAAACCGCTAAACAAAATCACAAGGTGACCAATTAGATGACTGACTATGATCAGGCGATAGGTCGGGGAGATACTCTATTTCTTCTGCCCGAACAGGTAAAGAAGGTGGTCGAAGCTACCATGACCAAATCTA
>CAINUH010000039.1 GCA_903853735.1 uncultured Desulfomonile sp.
CGATTCATCTCAAATCACGAAATTCTGCCATTAGCGCATTCCCTGTCGCCACCTGGTCCGATTCTATGCCATTAACCTCATGATATGGCGCGCGCGTTATCAGCAAAACAAAAATACTGCGCCCATTGGCTCCACTAACCCGAAATCGACTCGGATAGTTTCCGAAAAGGACCGCGGCGCGGTCTAACACTGATTCGCGTGTGTTCCTGTAATATCAGCGACGACGCCCACCTCACTATAAGATGTTTTCTCTCACAAAGCCACTTTTGCGATGGCGAATCGGTCTGATTCGTCGGCTCTCTACAGAGTCCCCCGCGCACGCAAGGCCAAATAGTCCTCAAGAGCCTCTTCCCAGCTTCGCAGAGGAGAGCCGGTGAGTTTGATGAACTTGGAGTTATCCAACACTGAATAACGTGGCCTGGGCGCGGGCCTGCCCAAATCCTCCGTGGTGGCAGGCTCGACCCGGACATTCGTGACTCCAGCCCTACTGATGATCCTCACGGCAAAATCGTACCACGAGGCCTCGCCCGAATTTGTAACGTGAAAAGTTCCACGGGCCCCCAAACTACATAATTGAATCACAGCCTTTGACAGATCACACGTGTACGTTGGACGGCCTCGCTGGTCGTTGACCACTTTGAGGACATCCCTTTTGCCGGCCGCGTCCAGAATTGCCTCGACAAAGTTTTTCCCGTGCAGGCCGTAGAGCCATGAGGTGCGTATAATGCAATGGGCGTCGGGGAGCAATTCCCGGACCTGCTTTTCTCCCTCGGCCTTGGATTTGGCGTAAATCCCCTGCGGGTTCATCGGATCATCCTCTTTGTAGGGCCTCCCTTCAGCCCCGTCGAACACGTAATCCGTGCTCAGTTGCACCAGCCAATGCCCCAGCTCGGAAGCCGCAGCAGCAAGATTTTCAGCACCCCGGGCATTTACACTGAACGCCTCGTCCACCATTTTTTCACACCCATCCACATCCGTGAGCGCGGCCAGGTTGATAACCACTCCTGGATCGAATGGAGATAGAGCCTTTCTAACCGCATCCTCGCTCCTGATGTCCACCTCTCCCACGTCCAGACCCGTGACACGGGCTCCAGTGTACCGCAGAAGATCCATGAGATCTGCGCCCAACATTCCCGCTGCCCCTACAACAATGTAAGGCGCGTCAAATCCGCCCATAGTATCCCTCCACAGGTATCTTAGAACTTGAAGCCTGCATGCTTTTTCAATATTATTCGTATCACTATAGCACGCTTGATAAACAGATCAGTTGAAAAGCGGCCGCAAAACCCTGCAGGTGCGCGTCGGTCGGTACCACCCGCAAAATGGGTTGCGAACACTTGCGAAGCAGCGGTCGTCGATGCACGAATGTGCAGTAGGGCATTGCCTCCAACATCAAGCAACACCTGAGGATTAAATGATTATTAGGCAGGTTCTCAAAAAAGATACGCCGGTCGTCAAGAAGGCCCTGGAATCATGGATTGATAAAGATCCCGGTATCCTGGGAATCCTGGAGGATCTTGTGGGAACGGGCTTTGGTGAACAGATAGGCCGTTGCTGGATAATGGAGATAGACAGGGTTGTCCATAGCGTCTGCCTGTGGATTCCGGAAAACGCCGATGAAGTCCGAATCCTGGCCCTGGGCTTGCCCGATTCTCCAGACGATGTCCCGACAAAAAAGTTTCTCAGAGAACAAATTCTTGAATGGGCGGAAATGGGTGTGAAAAAAGCCAGGATCAGTGTTCCTCACGCCTTGGTCTCATCGAGTATCGGCTATTTGCGGTCGTGCGGCTTCATGTTCGAGGGCATGTCTTCCTCCCTCGATACCTCAGAAAAACCCGTCCTTCATTTTTGCAAACATTTTCTCTACCGCTCCGTACCACAATCTCAGGTCATGGACTTCCTCCGAGAATTTCTCATTGTCCTCGGTTACGAAATCAGGCCAGAACAAGAAGGTTTCGGATATCGTATCAGATCCGAGTTCCGCCTCCCCTTCATTTTCAGCCCCTGGCACCGCGTAACCCAAAGCGGAAGCGACATCATCATACACCCCCCCGCGAGAGTGCTGGAACCACACGAAGTGGAAACTTTTTTCTTCCCGCTGAACATTGTGCTTTCCAACGAGAAGCCCCTACTGCTGACCATTGAGTCCAAGAACGCGTGTGACTTGATCGATCTTCCCGACCGAACCGCCGGACAGAACAGCCTTTTTGGGCCGGTTACTTTTTGCCGGCCACGGTCGATTCACCTGAGCGATATTACTTACACTCACCCTGGTGCGCTCAAAGGCGTACGTAAGGGTCTGCCTCTCCTGTTCTACGTAAACGGCGCCGGCGCGGTCGGATCCGGTCGAGTCGAAGATTGGGATCTGGACAAACCTGAAAACCTGTGCTCGAAATCCGACCAGCTCGACAACAGCGATCTTGAGGCACTCAGAGAACACGCAGCCGGTTCAGGTTCCATGGCCGGGAAGGTCCTCGTCATACGCTTCGACTGGTACAGGCCGTTCAAAAAAACGGTGATGTTCGAGGAGATTCGAAAAATGGACGAAGGTTTCAATCCTCAGCACACCAGGGCCTTGTCCCGGAAGCTTTTTCAGTTGATTCTTGAACGTGGCAACGCCCCGGATTAACCGTGGCGGAACATACTCAACGGATGAGGATAACTACGATACCAATGATCTACGAGTACAGAGGAATAAGACCCAGGATTGGTCAAGATGTCTTTCTCGCTCCAGGAGTAATCATACTGGGCGATGTGGAAATAGGCGATTACAGCAACCTGTGGTTTTATACCGTCGTTCGGGGAGACGTGAACAGCATCACAATCGGCAGGCACACCAATATTCAAGATCATTGCATGCTGCACGTCACTGGGGACCGGTTTCCCCTTAATATAGGCAACGGAGTTATTGTGGGACACAGAGCCGTGTTACACGGGTGTACCGTTCACGACAACGCGCTTGTCGGCATAGGAGCCCTTGTTCTGGACGGCGCAGTGGTTGAACATGACGCGATAGTGGCTGCCGGCGCTGTGGTCACCCCTGGAACAATAATTCGCGCCGAGACCGTTGCAGTTGGTATTCCTGCACGTGCAGTAAGAACACCCACCGACGAAGAAAAAGCCTTTCACAGACTCAATTGCCAAAGATATCAGCAATACGGCAAACATTTCGACCAATTGGCGCGGCCGATGCCAACATCCGACTTGCCGCCTACACACAAAGACTCACAGTAGTTTTCCAGCCCAAAGCGTCGGTATCCAGGTGCTTTCGCGGGCTTCCACGCCGCCCGCACAGTCGGGAATGCCTGATGTGCCTATTCTCAAAAGTCTTTTCGGTCAGGCTCGCCGTTTAATATATAAACCATTACTTTAATTATTGACAATATCATCTTGGTATGCTTTAGTAATTTTGTTGCTTGGCAACGGTATCCACACAGAACACGGGAGGAGATCGCATGCCTCACTCACACAATATTGATTACTACATCGGCCAAATGGATGATCAATCTCTGGCTGACGCCCTTTCAGACTTCGAGGATCCCCTCGAGGGCCGTTCCCTGGATCTCTTATCCTCCCTGGAAATCGACGACGATTTCGTTGACGACCTCGCCAAAGATTTCGAAGACTTCTAATTCCCCCCCCCTATCGTATTTCCTGAAAGCCGGGCGCAGCCACAGGCCTGTGTCCGGCGAGCCAATTGAGATCTTGGTGCAGGGTTTACAGAACGCAGAGACACAATAGTTCGGAAGCCTCGACGCTCCTTTCCCTCTTATCCCCCTACCACTTTCCAACCTTGATCAGCACCGTTTTTGTATCGGACATCGGACCGCCCGATCCCGAATTGCCTTGATCATTTGCTGAAATGGTCAACCAGTCCGGCCCCTGATAGGTCGGAACGGGTGTATACGTCAGTGTGCCCAGCCGACTGTTCGACTGAGCCAAGGTATCGGTAAACACGATGTTGGGGGAAGGTCCTGCGCCAGTGACCGCCACAGTCCCGTGCAGGACGCCGAGCGTCATATTCATCTTTAGCAATGGGCTGTCAAGAAGTTCAGGATCTGTAACAGATACTCCGCTGATGAGTTTCGTGACGTTCTGGTCGGCGTCCAGTGTTCCCGGCGCGGTGATCAGCGGCGGGTCGTTAATGGAGTTGACGTTAAGCCGTACTGTCTTGATGACAGGCACAGCAGGAATTGATTGATCGTCCACGGTAACTGTCAGGGTATCGGGACCATAATAGTTATGCACCGGCGTGTACCTCAATCCATAGAGCGCATTATTTACATCGGCGACCATCCCGGTGAACACGGCGTCCGGTGTTACGTCCCCTGTGTATGAGTCAAGCCACCCTTTCCATCCGAGCGTCACCGATCCGTGGTCCACGTGCAAGGTAACTTTGAGTTCCCTTCCCGGATCTGAATAATCAACTGTAATTGCATTCCTGATTGTTACGGCCGTATCCTCGTTGACCGACAGCACAACGGGTGCCGTGATTGTAATGGGGGGCAAAGGGACCGGAGCCGGAGCATAGTTGATAACCGTAATGTGGACTGTCTCGCTGTCACTGAGCGGGGTGCTGTTTTGATCCACTCCCGTGATGGTAAGGGTCTCGGCTCCAGCATAGCCTGTAGTCGGCGTGTACTTTATGCCTGCAAGGGCGGTATTGATGTTGGTCAGCGTGTCCGTGAAGGTCACGTTAGCATTTGTGTAAACTGTGGGAGTAGTACCGGGTGTGGTGGCAGGCACCTGCACGGTGACTGTTCCGTGTAACACTGACAGCGTGACTGTGAACTGACCTGTATAACCGCTTTCCTCAACGTAAATATCGCTGATGGGTGTCGGCACATTCCAATTCACCGTCTGTGTCCCCGGCACGGTGATAACCGGAGGCGACAAGGGGAGAGCCGTGACCGTAATATTAACGGTTTCGCTGTCCGTTCCGGCTGTCGGATTCGATTGATCGTTGGCGGTAATCGTCAGGGTGTCCGGACCGGTGTAAGTCACGTACTGCAGACCTGAAAGCCGTGTATTCACATTTGCCAGGGTGTCGTTGATTGTCAGC
>CAINUH010000040.1 GCA_903853735.1 uncultured Desulfomonile sp.
CATGAAGGAGATCATCTCCAAAATGATTCTGTGACTAAATCGGACTGGCGCTCCCTTTTCAGTTGATCTGACCGGTATTTTCATGTAACTGAAAGATCAACCTTGTTGTTGCGCATGCCCCGACAATTCTTACCGACTGGAATACCGGGTGTCTGTGTCCTATGGTGTCTTTCCCGCAATGCGCGAGGATGCGGTTCCATCTGCAGTGATTTATAAACGCAGATCGAAGTTTTTTGGAACTCGCGAGAGTATTCTCAAGACAGGTTGAACAAGAACTCACAAAGGAGGTTAGGCGATGAGCGTCAGACGGATTATCCTTGTATTGGCAACCGTCCTGCTTCTGCTGCCCGGCATTACGGTAGCTGCAGATGTCCCTGGAGTCACTGACACCGAGGTGGTCATCGGGTGCACCACTCCCTTGTCAGGTCCGGCAGCCCTGTGGGGAACGACTGGAATGGGCATGAAAGCCTGGGCCGATTACGTGAATGATCAAGGCGGGATACACGGTCGAAAGATTAAATTCGTCATGAAGGACGACGCATACAACCCAACTCGCGGTCTGGCGAATCTTCAGGAAATGAAGGGCAGCGTTCTTGCTGTGTGCGGGCCGATTGGAACGGCTATTCTCAATGCGTCCAAGGACTTTTACGAGGAAAACAAGATTCCCCTTATCACTGCATACGCAGATGTCCGAATCTGGGAACAGATGCCCAAGGACAAGCTCAAGTATGTTTTCATAGCCTACCCTGACTATGGCGACGAGGCTGAGTATCTTACCAAGTATGCTTTGAACAAACTCGACTCAAAGAAAATAGCGCTCTTCTACCAGAACGACGATTATGGCAAAAACGCTATGGAGGGTTTGAAGAAGGCCTTGGAAGCGAATCCCGGCAAGGCTGAATTTGTGGGATCTGTGCCTTACGAAATCACGGAGAGGGCGCTTGGAACCCACGCTCTCAAGATGAAGGAAACAGGCGCGGATACGGTGATGATCTATACCACTCCTACACACGGAGCCTTGATACTCAAAGAAATGCACAAAATTGGTTACGCACCCAAGGCTTTGACGACCTTTACGCTTGGCGACCCTATCATGTACAAAGCAGCCGGAGAGTCATGGGAAGGCACTTACATCGCTCTACCGGGGAATTCGGGTTTGCCGGGAGCTGACGCAGCTTCAGACAAGGTTGTGGAAATCCTGAAAAAATACGATCCAAAAATTGAGGGGAAAGAATACCTTGCCCTTTTTGGGGCGATGTCCATGATACACATGGTTGAAGGCCTTAAGAATGCCGGACGAGATCTCACGCCTGAAACCCTCATAAAAGGAATGGAGAAGATCAAAGACTGGCTGCCCGAAGGCATCGGCGCTCCGGTGACTTACGCTCCGGACCGAAGACATGGTGTAAATGCGTCCCGTATGAGTCAGGCCAAGGGCGGTAAACATATCCCTCTCGAAGATTTTTCGATTTTCAAGCCTCGGTTTTAGTTTATGAGGTTGCTGGAAGTTACAGATCTTTTTATCAGCTTCGGAGGGATCCGTGCGCTGTCTGGAATCGATTTTCACGTAGAGGAAAATGAAATCCTGACTGTTATCGGTCCCAACGGGTCCGGCAAGACAACCCTCTTTAATTGTATTTCCGGGGTTTACCATCCGACGGCGGGTGAGATACTATTCCGGGGAGAGAGCCTTCTGGGTCTCTCTCCGGATCTCATCGCCAGGCGAGGAATTGCTCGCACCTTTCAGAATCTCCGGCTGTTCCTTCACATGGATGTCCTGGACAACTTGATGCTGGGCAGGCATGTGAAATTTAGAAAGAATCCAATCCACGCGGCTTTGCGAATAAGATCCGAAGAGTTGCTCCACAGGGAGGTAGTCGAAGAGATCATCGACTTCCTTGACCTGCAGGCGTACAGACAAGCGCGGGTGGCAGACTGTCCGTACGGAGTTCAAAAGAGGGTGGAACTTGGGCGGGCGCTGGCCCTTGAACCGAAACTGTTACTTCTGGACGAACCAATAGCTGGTTTGACATCAGAAGAGAAAGAAGAATCCGCCTACCGAATTATGGAGATTCGCGGGCGATTCAAGACTGCCATTCTTCTTGTTGAGCACGATCTTCGTATAGCCTCACGATTAGCGAGTAGAATGGTTGCCTTCGAATCCGGGTTGGAGATTGCTCAAGGTACCCCGCAAGAGGTTCAGCGTCACCCCGAAGTGATTCGAGCCTATTTGGGGGAGGGGTGATACATGTCCGACCAGTCAAACACAGAGCCTCTTCTCAAAATTGCAGGAATTGAAACACTTTATTTTGACCGAATCTATGCTCTTCATGGGCTTTCCCTGCAGGTCAGGGCAAAAGAAATCTTTGCGGTATTGGGTCCCAACGGCGCGGGCAAGACAACCTTGCTCAAAACCATTGCAGGATTGCTAAAAGACCAACCGAAAAAGGGGCTCATCGAATTCGCAGGTCGTCGCATCCACAGGCTTGCGCCGGAACGGATTGCATCTCTGGGGATTGTATATGTGCCGGAAGACCGTGGGCTCTTCAGGGAACTGACTGTAAAAGAGAACCTCGATCTGGGATGTTGGGGTCGGAAGGGCAGGGAGGTGCGAGAGGATCTGGAACATGTTTACACGTTATTTCCAATCCTCAAGACCCGTTCGAGCCAGCAGGCCGAGACACTTTCAGGAGGCGAACAGCAGATGCTCGCCATGGCACGGGCCCTGTTGCGAAGACCTAAACTGCTCATGCTCGATGAACCTTCCCTGGGACTTGCTCCAATGGTGGCCAGAGTCGTTTACGACGCTCTTCAGGAAATCAGCCGTGGAGGGACTACCATACTCCTCGTTGAACAGAATGCCAGGCTGGCCCTGGGAATTGCCCATTACGGGTACATTATGGAGGCCGGTCGTATAGTCTTGGAGGGTACGGCCGGAGAGCTTTCCGAAAACGAAGACGTGCAGGAGCTGTACCTGGGACTTGGAGGCGAGGCAGCGGCTTCTCCCAAAGGGTGGCGTTTGTATAAGAAAAGAAGGAGATGGTAATGACCGCATCGGTTAATAGCTTCCCCGAGCTTTTCTTCGGTCAGGTGAAGCTGAAAGGAGATGCGGTAGCCCTTCGCCGCAAGGACTACGGTATTTGGAACCGTATATCCTGGACGGAGTACGGAGCCCGGGTAAGAGAATCAGGTGCGTCTCTTATAGCGCTGGGTATCAAGAGCGGCGACCGGGTGGCCATTCTTGGCGATAACCGGCCGGCATGGCTGGTCTGCCATCTTGCCACAATGTCCATTGGAGGAGTCACTTGCGGCGTTTATCCGACTTCAGCTCCCGATCAGATCGCTTACGTGGTTGGGCATTCCGAATCCAGGTTGCTGTTTGTCGAAAATGAAGAGCAGGTTGACAAGGTTCTCTCAATCCTGACGGAGCTAAACCTTATCAAGGTAATAGTCTGGGACCCAAAGGGTCTATGGGGGTTCTCACATCCCGACATAATCTTCTACGACGAGTTCATGAATTTAGGACGTGAAAAACTTCGGCAAGACCCGCAATGCTTTGATGAAGCTCTCAAGGCAATTCAACTTGATGACACGGCTATGATCATCTACACGTCAGGAACCACGGGACGGCCCAAAGGGGCCATGATTTCGCACCGAAACATCCTGGGAATCACAGAATCTTTCATGGCTGTCAACCCTCCCCCGACCACTGACGAAATGGTATCCTACCTGCCTCTTGCCCATATTTACGAAAACCTCATCTCGCTGTTTCAGGCTGTATGGGGGGGCGGGACCGTGAATTTCGTGGAGAGCATGGACACGTTAGCTCAAAACCTTCGAGAGGCTTCCCCGACTGTTTTTGCCAGTGTTCCTCGTATATGGGAAAAATTCGCCTCCATGATTGAAATCCGCATGTCCGACTCAACGCTCCTCAAGAAGTCATTGTACCGATTGAGTGTGGCTGTGGGCTTGAAGTACGTGCGGACTGCGAAAGGAAGCGGTGAGAGGGCTTTATGGGCCATGGCATATTGGCCACTGTATGGGCTCGTGTTGTGTCATCTTAAACGGCAACTGGGCCTTGAGAGAGTGCGCTGGGCCATTTGCGCCGCAGCGCCTGCGTCACCCGAACTTTTCGAATATTTTAATGCCATCGGGATTCCCCTGAGAGAAGGTTACGGGCAGACTGAGTCCAGTGGTGTTATTGCCTTACAGCGGATAGATCATCCACGCTGGGGCTACGTGGGGGAATCCATCGACGGCATGGAAATCAAGATAGCTGAAGATGGTGAAATCCTCGTGAAAGGGGTCGGAGTATTTCAGGGTTACTTCAAGGAACCGGAACTCACAGCTTCGACTGTAATTGACGGTTGGCTGTACACAGGCGATGTGGGCGTCATGGATGACGGTTTCCTGAAGATTATGGACAGAAAGAAGGACATACTCATTACTGCAGGCGGCAAGAACATAACTCCGGCATTCATAGAGAACAAACTCAAGTTCAGCCCTTACGTACAGGATGCAGTGGTCATAGGCGAAGCGAGAAAATACCTTGTTTCGCTCATACTCATAGACGAAGACAATGTCACCAAATTTGCCCAGGACAATCGCGTCCCCTTCACCACCTTTGCCGACCTGACCAGAAATCCTGAAATACTCAAACTCATTGATCAGGAAGTCTCCAAAGTCAACAAGACCCTCTCACAGGCAGAGTCCATCAAGAAGTTCGCCCTGCTTCCCAGGCGCTTTTACGAAGAAGACGGAGACGTTACTCCTACGAAAAAGGTGAAGAGACGCTTCCTGGAGAAACGATACGCAGATCTCATCGAGTCCCTTTACGGAAAATGAGTGAATAATGGACCTCATTGAAAGCTATCGCGACGAGCTGCAACTTGTTCGGAAACCGTGGACCCGTATATGGGTGGGAGGTGTTGTAGCCTCTCTCGCGCTGTTGCCGTGGTACACTCCGGAACACTTTACATACATAGCCACAATAATCTGCATATATGCCATCGGGATTCAGGGCCAGAATATTCTTATAGGCTATACGGGCCAAATATCTTTCGGACAGGCAGGTTTCCTTGCTATAGGCGCATTTACATTTGGCCATCTGGCCCGTCTTGGACTGCCGTGGCCCGTGGCGCTCGTGTGCGCAGGGGTTGGTTCGGCACTGTTCGGTGTGCTGGTGGGATTTCCCTCACTTCGGCTGAAAGGCCCCTATCTGGCTATTGCAACGATGGGGTTCGGCATAGCGGTCTATCAGATCTTTGCCAACTCTGAGGCGTTATCCGGTGGACGCATGGGACTTACGGTCCCCAAGCTCGCACCAGTCCTTGGCTTGTCCAAGATTACCTTTTCGTACTATTTCAATTTTTTCATTGCTCTTCTTATGACCATCGTCTCGTACAATATCATTTCCTCCTACATGGGCCGAGCCTTCATCGCCATACGTGACAACGACATCGCTGCAGAGGTAATCGGTGTAAACCTGACCAGGTATAAGTTGCTTTCTTTTGCGATCAGCTCCTTTTACACCGGAATACAGGGAGGCCTGTATGCCCTTTTTATAGGCTATCTTGAACCGAATATGTTCACATTCATGGAGTCCATCACGATTTTTGTGGCGGTCATTATCGGCGGACTGGCGTCCATTGAGGGCTCTATTATGGGTGCGGCGTTTGTTATACTGGTGCCCCAGGTGTTCAGTTCCTTCAAGGAAATGGTTCCCATAGTTTTCGGGGTGACCATTCTCATTGTTCTGATATTTGAACCCCTTGGCCTCGCCGGCCGGTGGATCAAAACGAGGCTGTATTTGCGAAATTGGCCTTTCCGTTGAAAGAGTTGCCGTGAGGTAGGGATTCATGGAACAGTTTTTCCAATATACCATTTCAGGATTAGCCACAGGGAGCGTCTACTCCCTGGTAGCGCTTGGCCTTGTGTTGATCTATCGCTCTACCCGCATTTTGAATTTTGCCCATGGGGATATTACGACAGCGGGAGCATTTGTGGCTTTTGCACTTTTGAACATGAAGGCTCCTTTCAGCCTTGCCTCTGCGCTGGCGATTCTTTTTGGCGCTGCATTGGCTATGGGGTTTTATTTTGTCATTCTCGTTCCTGCTCAACGCCGAGACGCGACTCAACTCGGCCAGATCATACTCACGCTCGGCTTGGGGCTCATATTACAGGGCGCAATTTTGTACTTCGGGGGTGCGGAACCCCAGTCATTTCCCTTCCCGCTGTCGGAATTTAAACTGTATAAGATCGGCGAAATCAACATCAGCCAACTGAGCCTTGGCACGCTTGGAATAAGCCTTGCAGCCAGTTTCCTATTCTATCTGATGGTCCAGAAGACGCGGCTGGGACTTGCCATGCGGGCAACTTCCGAAAATCTGCCTGCAGCTCAGACTCTGGGGATTCCGACCCGGCGGGTGCTGGCGCTTTCGTGGGGACTGGCGGCAGGTCTGGGCGTTGTGGCAGGATTGTTTCTCGCTCCAGCACTACTACTCGATCCGTTCTTCATGTTGGAACCCTTCCTAAAAGGCTTTGCGGCCGCCATCCTGGGCGGAATGAACAGCCTCCCCGGCGCCATAGTCGGCGGCTTGATTCTCGGGGTGGCCGAAGCACTGGCCGGAGGCTTCATCTCCATCGCCTTCAAAAATACCCTCGCATTCGTAATCATTATCGTGGTACTGCTGCTGCGCCCCGAAGGGCTTTTGGGGGTGGA
>CAINUH010000041.1 GCA_903853735.1 uncultured Desulfomonile sp.
CCCGTCTGTGTTTGTTGCCTTGATTTCATAACCCTCTGATACGAATCGTGGATTTCCTGGAATCTCTTACCCGCCAACTCTACGAAGTCGTCTGGCACTTCTTTGGCCTGAATTGAATCAGGGTGATACAACTTAGCGAGCAAGTGGTACTGATTTCGTATATGATCGTCCGAGTCTGTTTTTTGACATTTCAGGATGGCATAGGAGCGTTCCAGGTGTGACTCGTCGAAAAAATCACTACCTCGATTCGCATATGTTCCGAAGACAGCTCCATTGGCCTCCAAGAGATGAACACACGGCGCTAAGCCTGCCTCAAACGCCATGTCCACCGCTCGTTTCCCATTGTTGTCCTCGTCATTGACCCGAGAACCCGCACGAATGAGTCGTCTAACAATTTCCAACCCATCCTTGTGATCTTTCCGTACCGTAAACATCAGGGGTGTTATTCCCATGCGGTCTTTGAGATTGACGTCTGCTCCCCCGTCGAGCAAGAGTTCCACTGCCCCGAGATGCCCATTTTCCGAAGCGATCATCAATGCCGTCTTTCCTGTGAGCATACTTTTCTTATTCGGATCAGCCCCAAACCTTAGTAGAAGCCTTGTTGAATCGATGCAGGCATTCTCAGAAGCTCTCATTAAGGCTGTTTTTCCACTCCTACCTCCCCCTGAGTCCACAGATGCTCCATTTTCGAGGAGCAACTTGACCACCTCAAAGTGATTATTCGCGGATGCCTTCATGAGGGCAGTTCTACCACCGCGGTGCCTCTTTGCATTCACGTTTATCCCTTCGGCGGTCAAGCGTCTTATCGTTCCCAATTTCCCCAGTTCGGCTGCTTCAATGAGCTTTCCCGCACGAGCAGGGTTCTCGCTGCCGAATTTTTTCCTCCACCTCGCCAAAAGGCTATTAATCCCTGTTGATCGTACAGACTTGAATTCGCGACCCTTTGAGTCAGTGCCGCGTATTCTGCTGAAAACCGGAAGCTTCTTGAGGAGCGCGATGCCAAGTGCCACAGCACAAACAACGCATACGACCAAGATTGCCAAGAGCATCTCCCTATCGTCCATCTTTCCACCTCTCTGCCCTTGAGAAGATACAGAAAATCATTGCGTTCCAGAATATCCGGACTGCAGAGACATTTTCAGCTAGCTCGACAGATCCTTGCTCAGCCGGAAGCTTCAATCTGGGCTAGTACACCTGTTCGTGTTTACTCGAAACCCCAATGACCGCTGAGTGAGGATTCTCTAGGGAGAGTGTTCCGATTCTCAATGGCGGCAGATTTTTTCTCTGTCATCATTTCCATGGCCTACGTCTCGGACAGTCTCTAGAGCAACAGTGCAACGACTATTGTTTGCGCACATTAAGACAAAATGATATTATCAAACCGTAAAATATTTGTGCGTACGAGAACGGATCATGGTCAGACCAGTATCAACTCTTTTTTCAGTGGTGGCATTCATATTTCTCTCTCCCATTTCCGGCCATGCATGGGCAGACCAATGCCGGACGGTCCCTGTCACGAACAATTGCATCCACATTTCCTACGTTCCCATGAGATGTGTCCCTACGGTCAGATGCGACCAGTCGGCCCCGTTTGCAAAAAATTGCGGCGCTGCTCCTGTGGTTGGAGAACATGGCGCGGCCCCATACCTCAAGGTCTGCGGGCGTGCGCCCGCTGTACTCCGTGACCATGGGACAGCCCCTCATCTGAAGCCTTGCGGGTCTGCACCGTCTCTCCACCCACAGGGCATGGCTCCAGTAATAAAGGCCCTTTGTAATCCCCCTAACACTGTTCGTTAACTCAATGCCTCGTGAGCCAATAACAAAGATATCTTTGTAAACCAAGAAACCACTAATCCGTCTCAGGTTACTATTTCTATCTGAAATATGGGGCCTCAAGTATGCACGTCTGAAGCAATAGCTCCCTGGGCCATGCTTCAATCCCGTCAGCGTCTACAAAGACTAACGCCCCAAATTAATTTCCCTTGCAGGCGGTCTTGTACTTTGCCTTGTAGCTCTGTATCGCTTGTATGAAATCTTCATTCCCAGTTGTGCCGTAAC
>CAINUH010000042.1 GCA_903853735.1 uncultured Desulfomonile sp.
TACCCCTCGATCGGATCACTGAAAGAAGCTCCATGAAATGCTCTACTTCCGCATCATTGAGTCCTGACGCGGGTTCATCGAGCAGGAGAAGCTCCGGATCAGCCATGAGCGCCCGTGCAAGCTCTACCATTCTCTGATTTCCGAAGGAGAGAGATCCCGGCGTCATATTCGCCGCCCAGTCCATACCCACAAATTGAAGGAGCTCCATGGCTTTTTCGCGCAACAGGCTTTCCTTCCTGGCAGTGCGCATCCGGAAAAAGAGCGCGTCAGCTACGGTAGGCTGAAAATGCCTGTGAGCGCCCACCAACACATTATCCAGCACCGTCGCTTCGTTCACGGTAAAAAGCCTGATCAGTTGGAAAGTCCTGGAAATGCCGAGAAGGGCAGTGCTGTGGGCCTTCCTGCCGATCAGCTCCTGTCCCAGGAAGGATGCGGAGCCTCCATCCGGTTTCAATAAACCGTTGACTACGTTGAGCATGGTTGTTTTGCCCGCTCCGTTCGGTCCTATAAGGGCCTTGATGTGACCCCTTGTTATACTGAAAGTGACGTCGTCCAGGGCCTGGACACCAACGAAGGCTTTGGAAACATTGGATACCTTGAGGATTACTCCGTCCCCTGCCAATGTACCCTGCATATTTCCCTGTCCCGTGGGTGCGTTCATCATTTCATCCATCATTGTGTCCTTGGGAATATCCTTTTCCTGATGCCCGTCAGAATGCCGAAAAGCCCTTTAGGCATGAAGACAAGCACTATGATAAGGACCAGGCCATTCATCAACATCTCATAATCCTGAAACTGGTACGTCGCCTCCGGCAACAGTTTGAGAAAGACCGCGCCGAGAGCGGGACCGTAGATCGTCCCTGTCCCTCCCAGAAAGAGCATAACCAGCAGATTGATCGACGTGTTCACACCAAAGTCATCGGGCGCAAGGAAGCCCATGTAGTGGGCGAAGAGCGACCCTGCCAGAGACGCGAAAACAGCGGAGAGCACATAGACCCGGACCTTGTAATTCGCGCAGTCAATGCCGAATGTTTTTGCGGCCGTTTCGTCACTGTGGATCGCCAGGAGTGTCCTCCCAAAGGGGGACCGTACTACGGCGAGACAGCAGACGACAACCAGAACAACCATGGCCCAGACAAAATAGTAATAGGAAACGTGGTTATCAAAGCTGAAGCCGGGGAGGCTGAAAGAAGGGATATCCCTCAGACCCGATGCGCCGCCGGTGAGGCCCTGCCAGCCGACGATGAGCGTTACGACAATCTCATTCAAAGCCAGTGTGGCCATAGCGAGATAGTATTCCTTGAGGGCCAGGACAGGTCTTCCCATAACCCAGGCGAGAGCGGCGCTCAACGCCATTCCACAGAACATTGCAAGAAGCGGCGTCACACCGTACCGGGCGGTAAGGATACCGGATACATAGGCTCCCACAGCGAAGAAGGCCGCGTGACCGACCGAAATCTGTCCTGCATAGCCCATGAGAAGGTCGAGGCTCACGGCAAGAATGATGTAGATGCCCACAAAAACAAGAATTCCACACCGGTACGCGGACATTCCTCCCAAAGTAGGTGGGTAGAGGATGATGAAGAGAATTACGGGAATCCACCAGAACTTCACGAGCCTTCTCATACGTCACGACTCCACGCCGTCCCGAAAAGACCGTTCGGCTTAAAAACGAGGACAATGATCAGGATCGTAAAGACGATGGGGTCGGAGAACTGGGAGGA
>CAINUH010000043.1 GCA_903853735.1 uncultured Desulfomonile sp.
AAAACCATCTAAAGCGTGGGCCTACAACCTTCACCTTTTACCGACCTCTTAACATTCCAAAGGAGGCGGTAATGAACAAACATCTCAGAAATCTCATCCATCAACACCGAGAGTCCAAGGGTATCAAAGTCGGTAAAATGTCAGAAATGCTTGGTTACAGGAATATTTCCAAGGGGTCCAATAAGATTTTAAGATTCGAATGAGAAGGACTAGCCAGTAACGAACTCATCCAGAAGCTTATTGATGTTCTTGGAGTAGAACCTCTGGAGGTAATCCTTCACTTACGCGCGGATAGGCTTGCGCACAGGAGCCTTGCGAGGCCAAGGTTCCGAGGCAATCTTGTCAGGGAGGATTGTGCGAGGGGAATAGGACGGCATAGGGATCAGCTCGCGGATTACGAACCAAGAGATCAAGAGCAAGCTTTACCCTGTTCTTCACTTCCCCACCTCGCTTCTTGATGGTTGCTGCGACAGTTGTCAGCGTGCTTCTGACCTCTGCCCCCGCATCGGTCACCGAACCGAAACTGACCTTTCTCGCGATTACAGAGGGCCTCAAATCTCTTTCGGCAAGATTATTCTCCGCGGGTACAGCTCGACTGTCCGCCCAGTGAAAAAGTCGGTGCTCGTTTTCCCTGAAGATGTCTTGAATGCGACGAATCCCCTGATGCCGAGCAGGTTGTGCCATGCTGGTTTTGATCTCCTCGCGCAGGCAGGCGGCCCGACGATAAAACTCCTCATCAGAGATCGGCTGACCTCGGAGTCCTATGGCCAGAGACAACTGGGGCGCCACTACCGCTACGAAGGTTGATACTTCCGCTTCCCCGGGGAATTCCTTCTCCAAATCCTGTACGTCTCTGAGAAGATGGGCATAGCAGTACTGAATCTGACAAGGGGTTTTGTTGTAGGCTGCATACCGGTCCACCACCAGGGTGCCCGGCAAGGGTTCCCCGCCAAAAACCCCTTGAGAAACCTTAGAAGAGCGGCTTTTGCCAAATTGAAAAACGCTCAGTTCGGGAGTGGCAAAAAGCCAGACATACCCGTTCTTACCATCAGTCCTCCACCCGGTCTCGTCCGCGTGTTTGACCGGCGCCCGTCGATACTCTTCAATAAGTCTGTCCGGAACCCCCTCAAAGAGACGGGCACAGCGTCTAAAAAGCTTTGCGAGGCTACCAGCCCCTATCCCAAAATACTCACTTATCCGCCCCATAGGCACTCCGTGGAGGTAGTGCATTTCGACAGCGTCTGCAATGAGCTGATTGCCATAGAGGCTTTTCGGGAGCACTCCAGGAGCTTGAGCCGTCACATTGCGACGACAACGAGCACAATACCTCTTGGCAAGACGAAAATGGATCTTCTCGGTCTTATGAGATGGACTGTCCACAACGCTCCGCTCCGCCCATCCCTTTTTCTCCAAAGGAGTTCCGCAATCCGGGCACGTCTCGCTATCTGGCTCTACCACCACCGTACGATCAACCGCCCCTTCGTCGTGGCTCCTCCGGCCAACTCCCCTGTGACCAGGACGTGCTCCTTTCGGTTTCTTCTCCTGCCGCTCGCTGTTGGTCTTAACAGGCAGCTTCGACGAAGGGGTGGAAGATCCAAAAAAGCCGTCCTGGTCTCTCCGCTCTCGATAGCGCAGTCTCGCCTCAAGAGCCTTAACCTTTTCTTCCAGCTCATCGATCCGAAGCTGTTTTTGGAGACAAACAGGGCAGCCATTAACGACCATGAAACAGGCCCCATACCAGTGTTAAAATCGGCTGACCCTATACAACTCTCACAATGAAAACGCGAGAAAAATCTGCCCCTCTTAAAAAATAACACCCCAAGGCCTCTTGTCCCCCGGGTAAGTGAAGGATTACCGTCTACTCCCTTTTTCTGTTGACAGAACCTATAACGAGACTTATTTTTAGATTTTATTTTATTGAGCTAGGAGAACCAGAGTGAAAGGCCGCATCGAAATCGATAGAGAGAGATG
>CAINUH010000044.1 GCA_903853735.1 uncultured Desulfomonile sp.
CGAAAGTGTGCCACGAACAAAGGAGTCATTATAGAATACAAATGAATCTAATGTGCAACTGCATATCCGATGAGGGAGGGCCCCTCGGAATCGGTTTACAGGAACTGGTTTCAAACCACCTCCATCGGCGATGGTAAGGAGCCATTGTCGTGAGCACAGGAGGAAAAGGCCCGGCAAGTACCGGGTCAGGTGTCAGGCAAGAAGAAGAATGAAAGTAAATTCCCCGATGACGTGTCGAAAATTCATAGAAGATGTCAAAACCGCAAGGTTTCGTGTTTGCGGGATAAGCTGCGATGTTACCTGTTTACAGGCGAAGCGGCATCCGGCATATAGGGTGCTTGAGCTTGCCAGCGAGGCGGATACGCGGAACGTGGGAACCTGTCGTCCCGATGCGAACGGAGAAGCACAAGTGGGAACCCCACGAGGCGAGAGTACGGAAGCGGGGCACAGGGGCGGAACAACTCGTAGTAGTGATGATATTCTGGAAACAGGAAGTAGCGAAGGGGTTGTGGCAAGGGGCTGCCGAAGTTGGTCAACCAGAAGTGGGAGGAACCGATGAACGCGGCAAAACCATTCAGTATAACCAGACAGGAGGTGTTTGAAGCATACGAACATGTGAAAGCGAACAAGGGCGCCGAAGGGATAGACGGTGAGACGATATCAGCATTTGAAGAGAATCTCAAAGATAATCTTTACAAAATCTGGAATCGGATGTCGTCGGGAAGCTACTTTCCGCCGCCGGTGCTTGCGTGTGAAATCGACAAGCGCGATGGCGGGATAAGACTGCTTGGAATCCCAACGGTAGCGGATAGAATAGCGCAAGCAGTAGTAAAGGCAAGAATGGAGCCGGAGATAGACCGGATATTTCATACAGATTCCTACGGGTATCGCCCGCGGAAATGCGCCTTGGACGCAGTGGCTCAAGCACGGAAACGATGCTGGGAGTACGACTGGGTCCTGGATATGGATATCAAAGGTTTCTTCGATAACATCGACCATGAACTACTGATGCGAGCGGTGAAACGCCACACACAGGAAAAATGGATCATTCTCTACATTGAACGGTGGCTTACCGCCCCGATGCAGTCAGAGGATGGACAGTTGACTGCGCGTGAAAAAGGGACACCGCAAGGCGGCGTTATCTCTCCACTGCTGGCAAATCTGTTTCTGCATTATGCGTTCGATGAATGGATGCGGAGAAACCATCCGCAGATACCGTTCGAACGCTTCGCTGATGATGCAATCGTGCATTGTCGCAGTGAGGCAGAAGCAGAGGCGATCCACACAGCGATAGTCGTGCGACTGGCGGCATGTCATCTGGAGCTGCATCCACAGAAGACGAAAATCGTTTACTGCAAGGATAGCAACAGGCGAAGAAGATACTCGAATGAGAAGTTCGATTTTCTCAGTTACACATTTCGACCGAGGAAAGCGAAATCTCGAAGTGGCGAATACTTCATCAGCTTTAGTCCGGGGATATCCGACAAGGCGCGGAAATCGGTGCGGGAAAAGATTCGAAGCTGGAAGCTGTATAAACGAAGTGATCTGACGATCGAAGACTTGGCTCGGTGGATCAACCCAATTGTTCGTGGATGGCTCGAGTATTACGGGCGTTATTACCGCTCGGAGCTTCATGGAATTATGGATCAAATAGACCAAATCATTAGCCGCTGGGCTATGCGGAAATACAAGAATCTCCGAGGATGCAAGCGTGTGTGGGGATGGATCAAACGCATCAAGCGCGACCAACCATCCTTGTTTGCACACTGGCAACTATATCGGAGAAAAGGTTCCTTGTCGGGAGCCGTATGAGTCGAGA
>CAINUH010000045.1 GCA_903853735.1 uncultured Desulfomonile sp.
CTGCTGAAGCATTAATCGTCCAGCTCTGACCACAGCCAGTTCGGGTCGAAAAGGACTCAATCCTGCCGCAATCAAGTCCGCGTTGACAAACAATGGGCACCCCGCCTCGTTGGGTAAGAATTCCGACGCAAAGGTAGTCTTGCCTGCCCCGTTGGGACCCGCGATGATGACGATGCGATGTTCATGCCCCATGCTCTAATCTACGATTTCAAGAGGCGCTCGTCAATTCCGGGCTCACACTAATTTCTAATTCTGTCACGTCTTAGAGATTCCGGACTTCTCGTCTGCCTTTGACGACTTCCCATACTATTTCGGGATGAGTCTCAGCAACTTGCAATAATACTCGGGCAGGTCCTTTGGGTGTTCGGTGACCTTGTTCCCAGTTTTCGAGAGTTCTTGGACTGATTCCAAGCATTGAAGCAAACTGTCGCTGGGAAATACCAAACTTGGACCTGATGGACTTCACGTCCGGCTTTTTCTCAACTGCGAAAACGCGAGATGGTTCTATTTCCCCATGCAGTATTGCCATCCCTTCCTTAACGCTTTCTACCAATTCATCGAAGAGTTCTTTTCTCATTCTTCGTGCTCCACTATTCTGCGAAGAATTCTAAGTTCTTGAGAAGATAGATCATCTCTTTCACTTTTCTGGTACATAAACAATAAGAATATTCGCTTTTCCTCCTGTTAGCAAAGTGGGTCGAAGTCCGGCATCCCGGCCTGATTGGAGTTCACCGCCATTCTCGTCGATAATTTCGAGCCGAAATAATCCATGACTGAGGACTGATTGCACGGCTCCATAGAGACGACATACTTGTTCCTGAGATGCCTGATCCTTACGAGGGATTCTTCGAGGCGCTCCAGCGGAATCTCGCCATCACAAAGAGCCTCCATGATTCTTGAGCGAGACGAAACTGCTTTTTCCGGAGAATTGCAAATGAGCAGCAGGTCAGCTCCCGCAGAGAAGGCCATAAGTGCTGATTCTTCGGCTGAGTAATGACTCGCCACATCATACTCAATGCGCCTTGCCCAGTGGTTTCGGTGAGGTGAAGGAGACAATTATTCTTACGTTGAGTATAGGCCTCGTGATTATGTCCGCAATGACATAACCAACAAGTATTATTATTATTTTCGTCCTTTTTCTTCTTGACTCATAAAGTCCCCACAACTAGCATGTGATTGAGTTGCTCTCGTTTATTTCCTAGCCGTGGTGAAGCGATAAGTTTTCGCCGTCAAACGAGAAATGTGCAGGTGCTTTTGTAGGGGCGAGGCCTGAAATATTCCGTCGCACTTCAAGATGTCTAACATGTTCGATGCCTGGGAGAGACAAACGGAGGATCTATCATGGATAAGATTTTGAGGATCAATATGGGAGCAGACGGGGGGCCGTCGTATGCCGTGACTCCGGTCGGGGAATACGCGGGTATGGGAGGCCGAGGATTTACTTCGTCTCTGATTTCCAAAGAAGTGCCACCCTTGTGCCATCCTCTTGGAGCAGACAACAAGCTGGTCATGGCTCCCGGCTTATTGAGCGGAACCGTGGCGGCCATGTCCGGCCGGCTGTCAGTGGGATGCAAGAGTCCGCTCACCGGCGGTATCAAGGAAGCTAATTCCGGCGGTATGGCTTCACAGGTGATTGCCAGATTGGGTTATGCGGCCATAGTGCTTGAGGGAAAACCCAAAGACGACAACCTCTACAAAGTGTTCATTAACAAGGACGGGGTAAAGATAATCGCTGATAACAGCTTGAAAATGCTGGGAAACTATGCAGTTGTAGAAAAGATGAGGAATGAATTCGGGGACAAGGTGGCCTGCGTGTCCATCGGACCGGTTGGTGAAATGAAAATGTCTGCCGCGTCCGTTGCATGTACCGATATGGAGGGTAGGCCCACCAGGCACGCCGGTCGAGGCGGTGTTGGTGCTGTTATGGGGGCTAAGCGCGTAAAGGTGATAGTCTTGGACGACACGGGAATGGCCATGCGTCGGCCCAAGGATCCGGAAAAATTCAAGGAAGCCAACAAAACCTGGGTGGAAGGTCTGCGAAAACATCCCGTGACGGGCGAGGGGCTTCCTGCCTATGGAACCAATGTTCTTACTAACGTGTTGAACGAGGCTGGTGGCTACCCGACTCACAACTTCACTTGGGGTCGCTTTGAGGGCCATACAAAAATCAGCGGGGAGACTGGAGCGGCTCTGGAAGTTGAGCGAGGAGGTTCGGCGACGCACGGCTGTCATAGAGGTTGCGTGATTCGTTGTTCCGGAATCTACAACGACAAGTACGGTAACTACCTAACCAAGCAACCGGAATATGAAACGGTGTGGGCCCATGGCGGAAACTGCGGTATTGACGACCTGGACGCCATTGCCATGATGGACAGGTTGGACGATGACTATGGCGTCGATACTATTGAAATGGGAGCGACCGTTGCTGTGGCTATGGAAGCCGGCTTGGCAAAATTCGGTGATGCGGAAGCTGCAATAAACATGGTTCACGAAGTGGGTAAGGGCACTCACCTTGGTCGAATCCTGGGTAATGGAGCAGCGGTTACCGGCAAGGCGTTCGCAGTCGAAAGAGTGCCGGTAGTGAAAGGTCAGGCCATGCCTGCATACGATCCCCGTGCGGTACAGGGAATGGGAGTGACTTATGCCACTACTCCAATGGGGGCTGATCATACAGCGGGGTATGCCGTGGCAACGAACATTCTCAACGTGGGGGGACAAGTAGACGCGTTATCCCCTGACGGCCAAGTGGACTTGTCAAGGAATCTCCAGATAGCAACCGCAGCTATAGATGCTACGGGAATGTGCCTTTTCATAGCCTTTGCAGTACTGGATCAACCTGACACCTTTCAGGCTCTCATAGATTTGATAAACGCCTTTTACGGGCTGAATCTGACCGGCGATGATGTAACTGCGCTAGGAAAGTCAATTCTTAAGGGCGAGAGGGAATTCAACATCGCCGCCGGTTTTACGGCCGCCCATGACCGGTTGCCGGAATTCTTCAAGAATGATGCTCTTCCGCCTCACAACATCAAGTTTAAGGTGAAGGACGAAGATCTGGACACTGTTTTTAACTGGTAGAGTGACTTTTCCAATAACTGAGAGACTAGAGTTACACAAAGTCCCCTTTGTGACAGTATCATTGACAGGCAGCGACGCCTGTCCACTCTAGACTCTCAGTTTGGATGGTTACAATTCTTAAAGCGAAACGGTATTGGGCGCTCGCTGGAAATAATTGGACCGCCTACGTGGTTCAGGTTCCCCGCGGGCGCCTTGGTATTTGCTTAATCCTTAAATCCTGAAACGCCAGGAACAGAATTCCTCTGGAGTCATTGGATCCGGTGGGCAGTATACACATTGGGTTTGTATCCTTCGGTCCACTCCATGGGCGAATTCGGAGTATTCGACCAGTCCCGCCGATTTGCATGCATAATCATCCATATTTTTTCGTCGCCGCGATTTTTGGACTCGGCATTCAGCCATAGTGAATAATAAGGATCCGTCGGGCTCCCATAAGGCTCGATGAGCATTTATCGTGGAATACATTCTTAATTCTAAAGACCTTTCAAGAGCATTAAGCCCACCACCCTGAGGCATCTTCAAGAAATGTAATATCTTGTGGGCCTCCAGATTTGCGAAATGGGACCAACACGTATCGTTGATTTGTTTTGCCTGATGAATGCCCGTCGTGTGTTCTATCGCCTGAAACCAGAGGCCGTCTCCCGTTACCCACGTCTTTGCCAAGTCTCTAATTATAGAGAGAATATCTTCTTTAGCCTTGTTGCTCAGCACAACTGGAACATCACCGTCCATCTCGATTCCAAAATGGGGGGAGAGCCTTTTGAGGACTATGGGAAAATAATTCATGAGGACTTGGGACTCGAGTTCCAGGGCCTTTTCGATCCCCTCTCGGCGCAGAGTCTCGGTAAACCACATTCCGTAATGGACGAACACGTGGCCAAAGAACATTCCCATCAATCTGAGCAACTCATCCTTGGATAGTTCACTGATTTCTAAGGATTGCCCACCAGCCACTATCCCACCTCCTTTACTATTGCGACCGTAGGTAGTGACCCGATCGACCGCCGCTCTTTTCCACGAGGCGGATGTCTGTCAGGACCATACCACGATCAACAGCTTTGCACATATCGTAAATTGTTAAGGCCGCGCAGGACACCGCTGTGAGGGCTTCCATCTCAACACCGGTTCGGGCTGTGACTTTGACTCGAGCCTCAATTTCTATTGCTGATCTCTCTTTGTTGGGGAAAAACTCGACCTTGACGGAACTCAGCGGCAAAGGATGCGCCAAAGGGATGATGTCCGGGGTTCTTTTTGCCGCCATGATGGCGGCTATACGAGCCACCCCCAGCACATCGCCTTTCTTGGACGCACCAATCAGGATCATGCTCAAAGTGTCAGGTTTCATCCTGACTTCTCCCCTGGCCACGGCCTCTCTAATGGTCACTTCCTTTTCGGAAACATCGACCATCACAGCCCGGCCCTTCTCGTCAAAGTGACTGAAGTCGACCATAAAATTAACTCCTGACATCAACTTCAAAAAATGTTAAGCTTGACTAACAAGCGGGGTTGACGCACATAGGAAAAAGTCCGTTCCCGTTTTTCATAAGCAATATTGTCCCCACGTCGGGAGGTCGTAGATGGAAGAACCGCGTGAAAGGCAGAGCACTTTTTTGCTGCCGGAAGATTTGATAGACGAAGTAAACAGATTGGCCGTCGAACTCGGGGAATCTCCAAGAGACATGGTCATTGCAGCAGTAGACCATTTCGCCCGTATACCGGAAGAACGACGCAAGGCCGTCATACGTGGCACGTCTCTTCGAAGGAGAAACTTCTGAGCCTGACATACTGTTGGCCGACGGCTTTGTGTTCAAGCCTGGAGAGCTGTACCACCCGACCTTGTCCGTCTCCGAAGGAGACTGAACGATTGAGGTTGAGGACGGCACGTCATCAGTTTTCGCAGATTCAAGATGGCTGCAAGGCCTTTCCGATGGAGAATGACTTGCCCAAGAACTTTCCGATTCCGTAATAGCCGCTACCATCAGGAGCCCATAGAAACGGATTGATCTTTTCTATGTCCGGCTGGCCTCTCTCACCAATTACTGATTCGTCTGCCTTTATATCCATGATTTGGCCAATGAATTGAGTGTGCAATCCTATCTTTACCGTTTGAAGGATTTGACACTCCAACACGAAGGGGAATTCACCTACGTAGGGAGCGTTTACCACATCACTTTTCACCGGGGTCAATCCGGTTACCGCGAATTTGTCTTCCGACTTACCTGAAGCTATCCCGAAAAAATCTGCTTCTTTTACGTACGAAGCAGGCGGAATACTTATAGTGAATGCCTTCTGTTCCACCAGATTAGAGTAGGTGTACGTTGCTTCACGTACGGAAATCGCCACGCATGGCGGGCTCGAGCAGCATATCCCACCCCATGCTACGGTCATCACGTTGGGTTTCCCGGCCTTGTCATAGGTACCCACTACAAAAACGGGTGATGGATAAACAATAGTCTTGGCGCCTATTGATTTCTTCATGTGGCTCCTCCTTGTGATAGACAATTTAGCTATGTTAACCATTTTACATGGAAATAGTGTCAGGGCTTCTGTTTTAGAGCTTTGGATTGAATGAGCGTGGCCTTTTTCTGCAATTCTTCTGCCTTTTGTCGGTTTCCCATCTGTTCATTGAGTTCGGCTATTTCCATTAACACATCTACCAGTGCCGGATGATCCGGTCCCAGATTCTTTTCCAAAATGTCGGGCACTGTTCCCAATAGGACCTCGGCCTGGGCTTTTTTCCCTGACAACAGAAGAAACCCGGCAAGGTTCTGCGTAAACAGGGCGGCGGTCAGAGTGTCGGGCCCAGCCGCGTCTTTAAGAACTCCCAAGGCTCTTTCTTGCAGGGAAACTGCCTCGTCGTATCTCTCTTGTTGCGCATATATTGATGCAAGATTGTTCAAGGAAGTTGCATACTCCTCTGACTTTGCGCTGTGGCCCTTCTCTCTCTCAGCTATCGCCTGTTCCATGAGTTTAGCAGCCTCTGCAAAGTCTCCCTCGTTTGCGCGCAGCAGTGCCATGTTCTCGCGAACTTCGGTCACGGGTAGGCGATCTTGGGATGGCTTTTTTTCGTCAACGGCAAGAGCGCGCCTGAAGATGGCCTCCGCTTCAGCGGCTTTGTTCTGAACCTGTAGCAACATGCCCAGGCCGTTCAAAGGATGGATCACAGCGGGGTCATCAGGACCGAAGGTCTTCTCGATCAAAGACAATGTTTTCTTGAGCAGCGCATCAGCTTCATCGAACTTGCCCAGGTCCCTGTAGATGCCTGCCAACACCATCGTTGATTTGACAGTCTTGGAGTCAGACGGACCAAAATTCTTTTCCGCATATTGCAGGGACGTTTTGGCGTCCGATTCGGCTTCGGGGAGATTCCCCGCACTGATGTTGCTCTGCACTTTGGCTCCCAAATCCGTCCATTCCTGATCTGAACACCATCCTTCCCCGTTTGCGGACAAGATGGCGACGGCGACAAGACAAATCATGGCCTTTTTTCTCATGTGACTCCTCCCTTGCTTCTACAAAAATAGGGCGAAAGCATTCTGCTCCCCGACACACGGTTGAATTTCTAACACAAATGATTTAGAAATCATCTCTCGCGGTTCAGGATTATCAGGGACCTGAAAGAACAGGCGCCGACGCTCATATAAGCAACTCTAATATTGCAGGGGTTTTGCCGAGAGGTCAAGCATGGAAGAAAACCGGCTCCAATGGAGAAGAAAATAAATGTCTCTTGTACAAACCGGTGACTCCATATCCTCCGGCCAAGACTCGCTGTGGCAAGCTGTTGCATCGTTCTTTACATCCGTCCGCACGGCAATCTCGCTACTATTCCTGCTGGCGGCAGCCTCAATCGTGGGCACTGTTGTCCCCCAAGATGTGGGTTTGGACCACATCGGGCAGTCGGCCGGCTCGTTCTATTTTAGGCTATCCGCCATTTTGGATCTCCATAAAGTGTACCGTAGCTGGTGGTTCATCCTTCTCTTAGTCCTTTTGTCCCTGAATCTTGTTGGTTGCCTAACACGGAGATTGCGTGCGATTTCGGAGGAATGGAGGGGGAATTCCGAAAAGAATTCTTTCATTTTCACGGCTTGCGATGCCAGACAACCAGCCGAAGTTCAGGCTTTAATTGTTAAGGTATTGACCCGTGTTCTGAGAACCCAACCAAGAATCAGCGAAAACCTAGGTGTGGTGAGCGCAGGCTGGATCAAGCACAGGATTTATCTACTTGGTTTCCCGTTGATTCACCTGGCCATAATCGTGATTCTTCTGGGAGCCGTTATCGGTGTCGTTTACGGGTTCAAAGGGACCATTAAGATAAAGGAGGGTGCGATCGGGAATAAGTTCACCCTTATACCGTCCGGTCGAGTGCAATCTCTCCCTTTTGAAATAGCTGTGGACTCGTTTACTCTTGCTCGTTACTCCACTGGGGAACCCAAAGAGTTTCGCAGCGATGTCAGAATTCTCAGAAATGGTGCAGAACTGAGCAAGGGCTCTATCAGAGTTAATCATCCTCTTACTGTAGAGCGCATATCACTGTACCAGTCAGATTACCGCGTACTGGGAGTAAAAGAGGTAAAACTGGCTGCAGTGGATTCACAGGGCAAATCGGTGCACTTCACTTTACAACCCCGCGTTGCTACAGACGTGCCCAGCACGGAATACACTGCCAAATTGGTGAGTCTTGATCCAGGCGTCACCAAGAGAGGAACCGGCGTTGAAATCACTGTCGGGAGAGCCGGAGAACAGGCCAGCCCATTGAAATTATTCCGTAATGATTCTGAACCCATAAAGCTGAAAGACATTGAACTCCGTTTCCTCGATTACCAACCCCTTTACGCTACTGGATTACAGGTTGGCTACGATCCTGGCGCCCAGGTGGTATGGATTGGTTGCACCCTCTTGATTCTAGGCTTTTCCCTCAGCCTGTTCACAAATCTGAGACGAATCGACGCGGAGATCACAAGAGAAAATGGCCTCACACGGCTGAAGGTTTCCGGCCGGAGCAGGAAAATGCGCGGAGAATTCAGAGAGATGGTGGAGTCAAGAATACGTAAGTCATTCGAGATCGGATAGCAGAAGACGCATAAAACTCAACGGAGAGGTCTAGCCTCCCGCACAATTATCGAGACGTTTTCATGACAA
>CAINUH010000046.1 GCA_903853735.1 uncultured Desulfomonile sp.
AACATCAGGAATATCCTTCCCAGGGACTGAAGAAAGGATGAAGATGAAGGCCATCCACAACAGAACCGGCAGCCAAGTCCTCGAAAAACTATTCCGTGAATCGTTCATCCCGTTGGATCTCCATTGTAATCACCAAAACCTACTTCCAGTTTATCGGCTGCCTTCGGAGATGGGATAAGACGAATTTTGAGTTAGATCAGGGGGTCGAGTAGCGCGAGGGAATTTCACCCTCACGCTCTCACAGATCCGTACGTGAACCTCTCGGCTCATACGGCTCTTATCGTCCAGCCGTTGCAGGTTTAACTCCCATCTGCCAGTGAGCGAATAGTTGGGAATCTCGTCTTGCGATTTCTCCCAGCCAATAGCCCGCTTTCCTCTGATGGATTCTAAACCTTTTGTATTTCCGCATCGCCCATCTTATCAATGTTCGATTCAAATGGTAGAAGGTTGGATAGAGCGCCGTCTTGTAGTACTTGCCGTAGTAGTTGACCCATCCACGGATGACCGGATTATACTTCCGGGACAAGTCCGACAGATCTTTATCAGCGCGCCGATGCAACCTCCACTTCCGCATCGTCTGGCGCATGGATTTGACCGCGTCATTACTCACAGCCGGATTAAATCCAACAAAGAGTTCCCCCGAACGATTCACCGCTCCTCTGGGTCTAAAGCTGTATCCCAGAAAATCGAATTTCTCGTTCGGATAACTTCCTCGTCTGCGATCATCCTTGCAATAGACAATCTTCGTCTTCTCAGGATGAAGTTCCAGCCGGCATTTCGCGAGCCGTTCTCCAATCGCCATCTTTAGCGCTTTGGCCTCTCGCTCCGTCGAGCAATGAAACACCACATCATCCGCATACCGCTCGAATCGAATGTCTGGATGATTCCTTCTCATCCATTCGTCCAAAGCGTAATGCAGAAAGAGGTTGGCCAGTAAAGGACTGACGACTCCTCCCTGCGGCGTTCCTTTCTCCCGATTGATAAGCGTCCCATCTTCCAACTGAGCAGGCGCTTTAAGCCATCTCTCAATATAAAACAGGATCCACCTGCAATCAGTATGCTTCCTTACAGCACGCATCAAAAACTCGTGGTCGAGGTTGTCAAAGAATCCGCGAATATCAAGATCGAGCACCCAATCCCAGCGCCAACATCTTTCCCGCGCCACTCCGAGTGCCTCAATCGCTGATTTCTTCGGCCGGTAACCGTAGGAGTCTTCATGAAAACAAGGCTCCACCTTCGGCTCCAGAGACATCTTCACAACCATCTGGGCAATGCGATCCGTTACCGTCGGTATTCCTAACGGTCGTTTGCCTCCACTCGCTTTCGGAATTTCCACCCTGCGTACTGCCGGAGGAAAGTAACTGCCTGAGGACATTCGGTTCCAGAGCTTGTAGAGATTGTCTTTCAAATTCACCTCGAAGTCCTGTATCGATTCCCCATCCACTCCGCAAGCACCTTGGTTTGCTCTTATCCGTTTGTAGGCTTCCCACACCACCTGTTTGGAAATCTCAAACGACCTCGCTTGACCCACTGATTCCTCCCATTGCTGGTTGATCAATCAGTCTTGCTAGACAATCTGACTCCTTCGCTCCATCCCCATTACAGAGACTTCAGCACTACTACAAGCCAGTCCGTCACTGTGCTTCGCTTCGGTACTCTCACTCTCACAGTGGCTCTGCTTGAGTTTCTCCCTTATCATCGAAGCACAGTTTCCCACGTTCCGCACAAGAGCCTGAATCAAGGTCACGCCACCTCTCTGCCGGAGGCCGCCCAAACAGTAAGCTGGTTTCTTTTGGGCTTCTTTTCCTCTTCCTGGATTGGCGACACGAT
>CAINUH010000047.1 GCA_903853735.1 uncultured Desulfomonile sp.
ATGAGAAAAAGAACCAGCCCATCGCCAGCCCCATACCGTCCAATCCTTCCGTGGCCGAAAGACGGCTGGCCTGAACTTGACGCCGGGATTCGGGACATTGTTCGCGTCTTGCGCGAGGAAGGAATTGAGACAACCGAATCGTGCCAAGGCGGGCAAGGGCACCCATTCCCGGAGCCGACGGTAAAATTTTCAGGTGGCAAACATGAAGGTTACAGGGCGGTTGCCGCTGCCATGATGCACGGTCTTAAAGTGACAGAATTGCGCCGCGTATGGGCCATTAACGATGGTGAACTCGTAGGTCCAGAATGGGAAATAACGTTCATAACCCGCTTGGGCGGCGGCGGGAAGCCTGTGCCCAAGCGGGATGGAAGCGGAAAAATGACGTGGAAATGGATATGACTATTTCCCTTCGTCGTTCAGCTTTTTGCAGTCCTTGCAAAGAGGCTTTCCGCCATCACCATCCACCTTGTTGTGCGGCGGAACTTCACTTCCTGGGCCGCACTTTGAATTGTTGTGATAATGAGGCTCTTTAACTGAAGCAATGAACCAGCTATTTTACGGCGACAACTTGGAAGTCTTGAGAAAATCTATCAAGACAGAAACTGTGGACTTGTGCTACATAGACCCGCCGTTTAACTCCAAACGGAACTACAACCAGATTTACAACAACATTGGCAATGAAGATAAAGCGCAAGCCCAAGCCTTTGTTGACACTTGGGTGTGGGATGACCGAGCGGCCAGTGGTTTCGCTGAAATTCTCAGCAATAAAGACAATCGTTTTACAGCGCAGACGATTGAATTGATTAAGGGTTTGCACAACGTCCTAAAGGAAGGAAGTTTGCTGGCTTATCTTATTCACATGACGTTGCGCACGGTTGAAATTTACCGAGTGCTAAAATTAACCGGCAGCTTTTATTTGCACTGCGACCCGACCGCGAGCCATTATTTAAAATTGATTGTTGACGGTGTGTTTTGCTCGCAAGGCGGTGAGTTTCAAAACGAGATCGTATGGAACTACTCCGGCTGGAATGCTCAGTTGGCAGATGCGTTCAATTGGCGACATGACGTTATTTTCTTCTACGGCAAGCGGACAAAGCAGCATTTCAACTCCTATTGCCTCCATTGGGGTTCGGAAGAAGAATACTTGCGCTTACGAAAACAGAAACTGCAAGTGGATAGGAATGGGAGGAAATATGTCCTTTCGGATGCTGGCAAGGGCCAGAAGGTTAAACGCTATCTTGATGAAGCTATGGGTTATGGCCAGCCGGTTGATGACGTATGGCCGATTGATAAGATAAATAATTCGTCCACAGAACGCCTTGGCTACCCGACGCAGAAGCCAAAGGCGCTGCTAGAGCGCATTGTTAAAGCCAGTAGCAACGAGGGCGATTTAGTTTTAGATGCTTATGCTGGTTGCGGAACCACCATTGCCGTTTCTGAATTATTCAAACGGCAATGGATTGGCATTGATATAACCTATCAATCTATTTCGCTTGTCATGGCTCGGCTTGAAGCTGAGTTTGGGAAGGATGTAAAGCTAGGCATTACACTTGACGGAATTCCTAAAGACATAGAATCAGCAATAGCCCTTGCCAACAAAAAAGACGACCGCGTTCGCAAGGAATTTGAAAAGTGGGCGGTGCTCACGTTCACGGAAAACCGCGCCATAATAAACGAGAAGAAGGGCGCGGACGCTGGTATTGATGGAACGGCCTACACACAGACGAGCACGACGGACAATGCCAAATTGGTTCTTCAAGTTAAGTCTGGCGGGGTGCAGCGCGGCGACATCGCCAAGTTGCGCGGAGATATGGGGCGTGAAGGAGCGGAGATGGCGGTGTTAATCACACTTGAACCGCCGACCTCGCCTATGTTGAAAGAAGCCAAAGCAGCCGGACAATACCAGCATCCATTGATGCAGAAGCGTTA
>CAINUH010000048.1 GCA_903853735.1 uncultured Desulfomonile sp.
ATGTAGTGCTCAAAGAAAGGGAAACGGCCAACACCGAGGAGATCATCGACTACTGCAAGCAAAATCTAGCGAAGTACAAGATTCCAAAGTATGTGGAATTCGTCGATAGTCTTCCCAAGAGCGCAATAGGTAAAATCCTCCGTAAGGAGCTAAGGGCCGCTAATCAAGCTAAGGCTGGCTCCGGTAAGTAGGTCAAGACACTATTTGATACCCGTTCTGTCAGGAGGGAGAAAATGAGAACAAAGGAACAGCACGTCGAAGGTCTGGCCAAGATGAAGCGTAACATCTATTGCAATGGCAGTCTCATCGACCGCACAGACGAAATTCAGATGGGATGCCTCAATACCATCGGTACCACGTACGATGAGGCGGCCAAACCGGAGAACCAAGACCTGATGACCGCCATCTCTCATCTTACGGGTGAGAGGATCAACAGATTTACTCACATTCATCAGAACACCGACGACCTCCACAAGAAGCAGGACATGACTCGCCAACTCTGCCACAAGGTTGGTGGCTGCATCCAGCGTTGCATGGGGATCGACGCTACTAACGCCATTTACAACGTTTCTTACGAAGCGGACAAAGTGAACAGTGGCGCCACCCAGTATCATGAGAATTTCAAGAGATGGCTGATCCGCTTTCAGACTGAGGATTTGGTGGGCTGTTGCGCTCAGACGGACGTCAAGGGTGACAGGTTACTGAGGCCTGCCGAGCAGCCGAATCCGGACGCTTATGTGCGGATCAAAGAGCGGCGCAATGACGGCATCGTGGTCAGCGGATGCAAGCTGCACATCTCAGAGGCTTCCGTGGCCGACGAGGTGCTGGTGGTACCCACTCGGGCTCTGCGCCCAGAGGACAAGGACTATGCGGTAGCTTTCGCCGTTCCTGGAGACTGGGATGGCTTGAAGCAAGTTGTGACCGTCCATAACCTCAGACCCAGAGAACACTTTAAGCGTGGGTTCATCCAAGGCGCCACGGATTCGTATTTGATTTTTGATGACTGCTTTATTCCGTGGGAAAGGGTGTTCCTGGCTGGTGAATGGCGGCACGGAGGCGTGTTGGCCCTCCTTTTCGCCCTGTTTCACCGACATTCCTATTCAGGTTGTAAGCCCGCCATCGGCGATCTCCTTTTAGGGACAGCGGCCCTGGCCGCCGAGGTGAACAATGTTCATAAAGCGCCCCACGTCAGGGAGAAGCTGGCCGAGATCATTATGACTACCGAGCTGGGATACGCCGCGGGATACACGGCTTCCGACCTGGGCAAACCGGAAGTTTACATACCGGGCATGGGTTTTGTCCCTTATGGACCCGGATCCTATATTCCGAATTCGATTTATTGCAACGTGGGACGTTGCCTGTCGGGTGAAGCTGTTTACAGAGAAGCGGAGATCCTTTGCGACATAGCGGGTGGCGTAGTAGCCACTTTCCCGTTCGAGAAAGACTTCATGAACCCCGAGATCAAAGACCTACTCCTCAAGTATACTCAGCGGAATCCAAACATGCCGGTGGAGGACCAAGCCCAGTTCTGGCGATACTTGGGCGACATCCTATGTTCAGCGACCGGTGGCATAAGCAAAGTGGGCAACTACCACGGTGGTGGCTCACCGATTATGGAGCAGATCGCCATTACCAGTCAGTATGACATTGAGTCCAGGAAGAAGTTGGTGAGGTACATCGCAGGCATGAGCGGAGGCGACCGAGAGGCATTAAACAAAGAAGTGAAAAAGTAAGTCAAAGCCTCCGATGAATCGTTAATTCCACAGCACTTGCTAACAAGTGATACCAACTAATAGGCGTTTGTGAGCGTGGCGAAGCCCATTCTCACAAACGGCGGGTTCGTAAAAACGACATGAAGGGCCTATTGGACGCCATAATGGCCCGCTGTAACTCCGATTGACGATTTTGCTAAGGCCGGCGAAACAAGTCTTTGTATCGAGGCAGTTATCGAAAAGCTGGAATTGAAACAAGAGGTATTGGGGAAACGGGTATCGATATAACCCGGATGGGAGTCAAATCCAAATAGGAGAAGGAGGACAAAGCGATGAGGCATTGGAAAGGATTCACCGGTTTTGTGTTGTTCCTGGTGGTAGCCCTGCTGACTGCCTGGCCCACGGCGGATTCGTTGGGCCAAACAACGAAAGAAGTGAACATCGGATTTTCCGGACCGATCAGCGGCGTGGCTGCGGAATACGGCCAGGACTGCGCGAACGGGGTGGAAATGGCCATCAACGATATCAACCAAGGCGGCGGGATTACTGTTGCTGGTGAGAATTATCGTCTCAAGCTTGTCAAGCTCGATGATCGAGCAGATCCCACAGCGGCGGTCAACAACGCGCGTTCCTTACACTATGAGTACAAAGCCCCAGCCGTGTTTAACCCGGTCTTCAATACCCTTGCCGCAATAGCGAAAATCAACGAAGACAAAGGAAACGAATTCCTCCTCATGGCCTATACCAGCACGCCCAAGGTAATCGAGATTGGGAACAAATTGCTTTTGGCCATTCCTCCACCGTTCACGGTATATCTGAAAAGCTTCGCTGATCTAGCTTGGAAAAAGGGATGGCGCAAGGCAGCCATGTTGATAACCTTGGGGGCATACGGCGATGAATGGCGGGCGGCTTTCAGGGAACACTGGCAGGCGAAGGGCGGTGAGATCACCGCTGACAAACCAGCCAACTACTACACGGAAACTGACTTCTCAGCCCAGTTAACTGCGGCTCTGGCCACCAAACCCGATGTACTGGTCATCGGAGGTCCTTCTGCCCCCACGGCCCTGGTCATCGAGCAGGCGCGCGAACTCGGTTACAAAGGTGGGTTTATCCTGATCGACCAGGCCAAAATGGACTACATTGCCAATATTCTCAAAGGTACCCAGTTGTTAGGCGGTACTATTGGTGTGGCTGCTGTTGCCCAGACTCCTCTACCAGCGACGCCGGGGTTTGATAAGAAATATGTCAGCGCCTACAAGAGAATGCTAACCTGGGAAACGGCAATGTGTTACGACGCCATGCACGCGCTGGCCCGAGCCATGGTTGCGGCTGGAACCGTGTCGGACCCAATCGCGATCCGAGCGGCCTTTTCTAAGGCCTTTCCTCTCACGGGAGACAAATTTCCCATCGAGTATTTTGGTGTTACACCTGGAGGCCGTATGGAGGCCTTGGGTGCGGTTCAGACTATTGACGACCGAGGGAAATACAGCCCGGTGCGGGCTATTGGATGGTGGTTAAAGGACGAGGACGCGTTCAATAAGCTAAAAACGCAGACACATTTTACAGGACACGTAGATTGGGTGTTTTTCAAGTTCGAAAAGGATCAATAGAAAAAAGGTGGCCTTTGCCCTCCGTTGGGGCGGGGGGCAAGTTTTTTGATTTGGTTGGTGGGGGTCCGTGCGGAGCGGACCTTCCCCGTGCGCCTGTCCGTATGCAGGTATGCGGAGGGGATGTATATGGAACTTTTGTTACAGCAAGTATTCAACGGCATCATGCTGGGCAGCACCTATGCCATAGTGGCTTTAGGACTTACCTTGGTTTTTGGAATTCTGGAGGTCCCGAATTTTGCCCACGGTGATCTTTATATGCTGGGCGCATACGTTAGTTTTTCTTTGCAGACCCTCTGCGGATTTGGGTTCTGGATAGCTCTGGTCATCTCCATGATAATCCTGGCGCTGATCGGCATGTTGATCGAAAGGTTCGTCTACCGCCCCTTGCGGGACAGACCCCGCATAAACTCCTTTATTGCCGCCGTGGGCCTCGTGATGATCCTGGAGACCGCAGCGATCGTTATTTGGGGCCCCCAGGGGCTACGAATCCCTAATCCCTATCCGGGCATATTCGAATTGTTGGGGATCACGATGACCTATCAGCGTCTGCTGGTCATCATAGGGGCGATGGTCTTGATCGTTCTGCTTCAGATTTTCATCAAGAAAACCACGGCCGGAATGACCATCGAAGCAGTGGCTCAGAACCAGGAAGGGGCTATGCTCGTGGGGATCGACGTAAACCTGGTCTCCTCATTTACTTTCGCCATTTCCGGGGCTATTGCGGCGGCAGCGGCGTGCCTGGTGGCTCCCATCTTCATGCTCTCCCCCACTATGGGGGTTCTCTTGGGGATGAAGGCCTTTGTCATTGTTATCCTCGGAGGGCTTGGCAGCATTCCTGGAGCGATTCTGGGTGGATATATTCTGGGACTCCTGGAAGCCATCGGAGGCGGCTACCTATCCGCTGAATATAAGGATGTTTATGCCTTCGGCGCCTTAATTTTGATCCTATCTATCAAACCCACAGGTTTATTCGGAACGGAGGTGAGCCAGCGATGAAATTTCTGGCCGAAAAGTGGTTCTACTTGGCCTTGCTGGCTTTGGCGCTGGTCCTTCCCTTTCTGATGACCAACCCCTACGTTTTCCAAATCGTGATCATGGGGTGCCTATTCTCTATCGCCACACTCAGCATGAACCTTGTCCTGGGCTATACCGGGCAGGCGTCTCTAGCTCACGCAGGGTTTTTCGGAATCGGATCCTACTGTGTGGCCATCATGACGAAAAGCGGCTTTTCGTTCTGGTTTGCTCTGCCTCTGTCTGCCCTTCTCGCGGCTTTTGTAGGATTTCTGATTGGGTTGCCTACCCTACGTACCCGGGGTTCGTATTTTGCCATTGCCACTCTCTGCTTTGGGGTCATCATATCCATTGTGGCAGGTAACTGGATCGATCTCACTGGAGGATACTCCGGTATTGTCGGGATCTCCCTGCCCACCCCGATCTTCATCCCATGGATTGGGACTATCGGTTTTCAATCCATGGCTGCACAATACTACCTGGTTCTGGCTTTCTTACTCTTAACCTTGCTGATCATGCACAGGCTGGTCAATTCCCCTATTGGGCTGAGTTTCATGGCCATCCGGAATAATGAGACCCTGGCTGAGGCGGTGGGGGTGAATACCTTTGCCGGGAAGCTCTTGTCCTTTGTGGTGGCCGACTTTTTCGCCGGGCTGGCTGGCGGCATTTATGCCAGTCTGATGGGGAGTATCAGTCCAAGCACGGCATCCATCGAACTCACCTTCAACTGGCTCGTATACCTTCTCTTGGGAGGCGCAGCAACACTGGCAGGGCCCATTATCGGCGCCTTTGCCATCCCGATACTCATGGAGTATCTGCAGTTTCTGGGAGAATACCGCATGATTATTTTTGGGGTTCTGTTGATCGCAGTGATTGTCTACTATCCTCGGGGGATCGTGGGCGGCGTCAGTGATTTGCATCAAAAGGCGCGTGACTATTATGCGCGAAAGACGGGAGTGAAGCGTGCTATTGCAAGTTGAGAATCTCACGAAGCGTTTTGCGGGGCTGGCGGCTGTAAGTGGTGTGTCTCTTCAGGTCCGCCAGGGAGAGATCCTGGCCATTGTCGGCCCCAACGGGGCCGGAAAATCGGTTCTCTTCGGGTTGATCAGCGGTCTGCTTAAACCTACTTTGGGGCAAATTCATCTTGAGGGCGAGAAAATTACTGGTCTGAAGCCGCATCTGATAGCCCGCAAGGGCATCACCCGTACCTTTCAGACCACGGCTCTGTTTGACCAGTTGCGGGTGGCGGACAATCTCACCCTTGGCTACTGGCTGCGGACTCGGAGCGGTTTCTGGTCCACCCTCTTTCATACCTGTGGGTGGAATGAAGACAGAACTGAGACCTCCGAGCGGGTAGCACAGACACTGGACTTCATCGGATTGACGGAAAAGGCGGGTCAATTGGTCTCCACCCTTTCCCAAACGGAGCAGAAGCGGCTGTCTATAGGGGTGGCTTTGATAAGTCAACCCAAGTTGATCTTACTGGATGAGCCCACCGGTGGTTTAATTGCGGAAGATACGGACGAGATCACTAATCTCATAAGCAAGATTCATCAGATGGCGGAAATCACGGTCTGCCTCATCGAACACAAGATGCGCATGGTGATGGGCTTGGCTGACCGGATCTTGGTTTTGAATTTCGGAAGACTGATCGCTGAGGGATCGCCCAAGGAAATCGGAAATAATTCTGAGGTGGTCGAGGCATATCTGGGAGAGGATTACGTTGCTTAAACTTACCGATGTTTCTACTTTCTACGGCCCATTCCAGGCCATCCGCTCTATCTCCTTGGAGATATCCCAGGGAGATTTGGTCACCCTGTTAGGAAGCAATGGCGCCGGCAAGACGACTCTTTTCCGAACCATTGCGGGCGTGCTCAAGCCCTCCCAGGGGACGATCGAGTTCAAGAACCAACGAATCGATGGCATTTCTGCCAACAGAATCGTTAGCCGAGGGCTCTCCCTTTGTCCAGAAGGACGTCAGCTTTTCCCGCGGCTCTCGGTATCTAAGAACCTTACCCTCGGGGCCTACACACGTCGCAAGGATCGAAAAGGCGTCCAGCAATCTCTGGAACAGGTCTATGAAATGTTCCCCATCTTGGCGAAGCGAAAAAACCAACTAGCGGGAACATTCAGCGGAGGCGAACAGCAGATGCTGGCCATTGCCCGCGCCCTCATGTCCAAACCGGACATGTTATTGCTCGATGAACCTTCCATGGGATTAGCGCCCATTGTAGTCCGGCAAATCATAGGACATGTCGTCAAAGCCATCCATGAAGCGGGGACTACCGTTTTCTTGTCTGAGCAAAATGCCAACTTGGCTTTGATGATCAGTCACCGGGGCTATGTGCTGGAAAACGGGAGGATGGCGCTGGAAGGGCCCAGCTCCGAGCTGATGAACAACGACAGAGTCAAACAGGCCTACATAGGGGTATAAGCAGACATTGACCATAGCAATGTTGGAAAGTCATACCACGTCGAAGGTAGATTCTTGACAATCGGAGAGACGCTTCGGTCCACCGGAAATTTCACCAGACATGGTGTTCCAGCTCCATTTCTGCAAAGCGTCGCTCCATGCGATAACTGCGTGGCGCTTTCAAATTAGATTTTGCCCGGACACCTCATAAACAGTCCGGAGTTCCTGTCATTATCCTCATGTTGTTTTCTGCGCACACAAACTCAAACCGATCGACAATGAGCCATTCTGGCGCCAAAGACTCTGGACTGCCGCTGACGCACAAACATGGAAAATTGCCTCGATGCCGGGCGGCGGTGGAAACAGCGACCATGTCATCTCGAGTGAGCCTTGCGACGAGAGATCTATCCAAGCGGCTTAGTAGCGAGTAGTCAGGGTTTAGGCCATCATAGCGGCGCTATAGATTTCTCACTGC
>CAINUH010000049.1 GCA_903853735.1 uncultured Desulfomonile sp.
AAGGGGCAATAAACTTTGCGGTAATTATTTCTTTCTCAAAAGATAAAGAATGGTCACTCATCATGTACTTTACCTGGAATTATGCGGTGTTGCCATTTCCGGGGTGTTTGGGCCGATGCCCAGTCGCGGGATGGTTATTCTAACTTCGAAAAGACCCCCGTGTGGTCCCGCACAACACCCGACGGAGGCAAGACCGTGGTCACGTTACCGAAAAAGCCGTTTGCGTTCTGTTTTTGAGCGTATGTCACCACGGGCCCTCCGGTCAAGCGCAATCTTTTCGGCAGACCCTCTCCCAAACACAGGCCTAGCCCGATCCAGGTAGGGGTCACTGTCGGTGGAGATATCGTGACCTCGGTGATTACCAACGACAGTCTGAAAAGGCTGGGGCTGAAAGCGGGTTCATTGGTCACAACTGAGGTCAAAGCACCGTGGGTCATATTGCAAAAGGCTCATATCGGGCCGTCATGCACGGCGGAGAATATGTTTCGCGGTACAGTGGCCCAAATCCTCCGCTGCAAACTCATCACCGAATTTAGTGTTCGTATACAGGACGGAACGGAGTTGTGTTCCGTGGTGACCAAGGAGAGCAGGCACAGACTCGGCATCAATGAAGGAGATGATGTTTGGGTAATGTTCAATAGCTTTGCCGTAGTTTTACATGTCGATTAGCCCAAGGTATCCAGGATTCACGTTTCGGTGTGACAGCACTTCAAGAAAATGCAAACAATTACGCGAAGGGCTCCTGGGCCATTCTCTTACTTCCTTTTGTGAAAGTTGTTCGGAAACATTGACGTTAGTGGCAAGACAATGCTCGGCCGGAATTTGGAACCCGTGTCCGGCCCGCGATGATTTGGAGTTCAGGGCGGTTACTCTCAAGTGGTACAAAGTCGGTCACCCTCCTTCTTCCATTGCAATAGGAATCACATCTAATTTTCCGGCACCTTTGAGGCTCTTCTTTACAGACCAGGAGCTTTGATGTAGGATGATGTTCAAAGGGCAGGATTTGGTGTTGTAATCGTTAGACAATCAACTTCTTTCCCGACTCAGTGGAACGTGGAAGATATGCCGCATCGTGGAAGAGATACGGGTGAAGGTGGTCAAGAGTGCGTGCCGAAGCTGGATAGTCCTGCGGCAAGTGAGTCAATTTTCGGGTACCGCATGCGAGACCACGACGCGAGTATTTCTCGGCGCGATTTCGTCGTTGGCGTGGGGCTGTGTTTGAGCGCTGTAGTAATGGGCGTGGGCAGGGCCAACGCAGTCGACAAGGCTCGGGTCAAAGTGGGCTTCATAATTCCGGAGCAAGGCCCACTGTCGCAAGAGTCAAAGTCTTTGATTACTGGTTTTGAATTTTTTCTTAAAGAAAAAGGAAGCCGGCCTCTTGAAATTCTTAGGAAAGATAGCGGCCCTGATGACCAGAAAACCCTGGAAGCCTTGACAGGCCTTCTCGTGAACCAGAAGGTCGATTTCCTTGTCGGTCCGCCATCTTTGAATGGGTCGGAAAAGACAATTCATGGCCTGGCCGGAACAATGGCAATCCTTTTTGTGACAAATCCCTCAGTGCGCCTCGTGGCGGGCGAGATGTGTCTACCGGGAATTTTTCGTTTACGTCCGAACACTTACCAGGCCGTTCAGCCCTTAGCTCCCTGGGCAGTTAGGAACATCGGGCTCAAGGCATTTATAACCGGTGAAGATGACCCGCAGGGGAACGAGGAAGCAGATTTCTTTGCATACGCATTCGAAAAATCCGGGGGAACGTTTGCGGATAGGGTCATGCTGAATTCGAGTTCTGAAAAGCTGAAGACGATCTTGGACGGTGTTGAGAACACCAGCCCTGATTTCGTGTTCGCCTCGTTTAGGCAAAAATCCGCCTCGACTTTTCTCAAGGCTGTTCGAAGCGGTTCTTCGGAACTCAAACGTCCCCTCATAGGCCCGGAATCTCTAACTGCGTTTCCTGGTGTGCTGTCGGTCGCGGGTAAGGCTTCAACGGGCGTCAGAACGCTTTCTTGTGTCAAGGATCCCACAGATTTCGCCGACAGGCTAAAACGGGAGACAGGAACGGAAGTAAGTTATGTTGAGAGGGCCGCAGAGGGTTACGACATAGCACATATCATTTATCAGGCGGCAGTGGCTGGCCCGGATGATGCCGGTGATCCACTAAAATTGGTGAAATTTGTGGAGGATCTGAGCCTTGACGGCCCAAGAGGAAGAGTCAGGTTCGACAAGAATCATGAACCCATAGTGGATATGGTTGTTCAGGAGTGGCAACCTTCGGGCAGATCTTTTGAACGTAAGGTTGTTCAAGAACTTGGGCCGTGCCGGTCACTTGACTTTGGATGTGGACAGGTCGGATTTCCCAAGAAGCCTGAAAGCGGCGCAAGAGATGAAGAGGTCATCTGGGATGATCAAAATGAATGAAGGTTCTTGAATTCATCTCTAAGCCCCCGAAAGGCAGGGCACAGACCGTTTTTATCCGTTTTTATCCATTGACAGACAGGCGACGGTCTGATACAATCGCTTCTATTCTAGTTGCCATATCTGCGGAGGTTTGCGGGCTGCCTTAAGTATGGGCCTGGAATTCGCTGCATGAAGGAGGGTAATAATGAGGTTGAGAGTCATCGCTTTAGCAGTCATAATCGCCACGATGTCGATTTCGGCCGGGGTAATTCAGGTCTCTGCCGGCGGGCCGATGTGTCCGCCACTTGTGTGCGGGCCCCCGGTATGTCCGCCCCCCGTTTGCGGCCCCCCACCCTGCCTGCCGCCTAGATGCGAACCAAATCCTCTGGCGATGATCGCCGTGGGAGCATTTAGACTGGTGACTGGGGTAATTGCGCTTCCTTTCAGAATGGTAGACGCAGTTATCAGCCATTTGAGGTGTGGGCCTCGACACTGCCCGCCCGCGGTGGCAATGTGCCCTCCGCCTATGTGTCTGCCTCCCGTGTGCGGACCTGCTTACGGTCCCCCTCCGGCGTTAGGGTACGGGATGGGGCCAGGACGGCCTGTCGGATTTGGCCGGGGAGCCCCTCGTAGATTCGCTCCCATGGTTAGAAACGATAAGGGATTGCCGCTGACGCTAATGGCCGCTCCCAGTGAAGGTATCTTCGGAAGTTATTGGTAGCCTCCGGCGACCTAATAAAAACACCATCTGGAATCCAGGGGGACGGTGAACCGTCCCCCTTTTTCATTCTCAAACGATCAGAGTTCTGCCCTCATAAGTAAATGCCGTGAGTACAAAGGAAACCTGAAAAAACCTGATCCCACCCTCTGACTCCGAAAATCCGATCCTTGGCCGGATTGATTGCTTTCATCTTTTCTTCATCGTTGTAACTTCCCCAAACGTCCGGATGGTAGCACATTGCCAGCTTTCCCCAGGCCCTGAGAACCTGCTCTCTATCTGAATCGACGGATATCTCCTACACGGCAAAACACTTTTTCAGTGAAAACTCGAAGGTGTTGCCGCTAGAGTTCCTGTGACGTTCGTAAAATTCATAAGGGATATAACATTCGGTTTAGCAAGGCTTCGAGCCGTGGGGTCAGGAAAAGATGTGTCTTCCAGTAAGGGCCTTCTGTAATGCCGGACCTGCCTGTGCGTCGCACGCAGACAGGCTTGATCCGGCATCCAGTTTCTTCTGGTATGCTTTGCAGCCGCGCATCAATCCTGATTTGGACAAGTATTTTGGCAACTTGTATAATTAACCCGTTGACCGCGAATCAGTATTAAGGATAACCAATACGGGTAAAAAAAAAGCCCGACCTGGTGAGTCGAGCTGGAAGGGAGACGGTCACGTGTGGTCGGGCTTGAAGGAAAACTGTTTAGGCGGCTTTCACAAGTAAGGATCGATACGCCGTTCCCCTGAAATTGTGATTATGTTTCAATAATGCTTTAGAATATGAACCCTGCCTCGAGAAAACCTCCATCCATGGCCGTCTCCATCATCTTTATGTCGCTGTATTTTTTCTTGTAGGTCAGATATCTATACCCACCCTTAACAAACCCCCAGCGGCCATTATTCATAGGTATGCTGTACCTGAGCGCTGTGGCGAGATCGGAACCGACGGCATCGTCACCAAAGGCAATACCGGCCTTGCATTCCAGTGAGAGCGTGTTGAAGAGGTTGGTTGTTTTCAGACATCTCTGGACTTCCACGCCCGCCATGGCCATGTTCAGGTCATTGTCGAAGGTGCTCCCGCAACAGCCTACCTGGACCACGGACAGCTTCTCATTTAGGCGGACATAGTCTCCGAATACGCTCACCCTGAGTGACGGCGTATTAATGGGGTCGTACCCGAGTCCTATCCGCTGGTAAAGTCGTTCCCATTTTACCTTGGTGTTTGCACCAAAGCTTGCGATTGTATAGCCGAAATTTATATTGGTATTTTGAGCGGCCATCCCTTCCAGGGTCGTCGGCATTATCGAATACCTTAGTGACCACCTTGGCCGAAAGCCGTACTTGGCCGAAAATGAGCCGACCCATTTATGTTCAGGCAAACCCAGATCGGAGTTCATGTCGAGGTCAGTCAGAAAAGTCGACGTGTACGCATAACCGTATGGACCACTGAAGAAACGCACCTTACCTTTTGACCTGGCAAACATTGCCTGTGCATCGAGTTCCCATCCTCGAGTCCTGGCAACGGGCAGCATGCAATTTGGAGAGTACAACTGTGCCGGGCTCACGACTGTGTAGCCTTGTTGTTGGCTCGGACGACATTTCACGATCTTTTTTTCCTTGACCTTTGAGATCTCCTTGGTCTCGGAGGTTTGAGAAGCGGTTGTTTGGGGCTGATTGGAGACGAAAGCAGCCTCTTTAAAGTACCACGCAGATGCGTCCAGTTTTAATATCATTAGAAGAAAAACTAGACATACCAGTAGATTATGGGGTTTTATTAGTTTCATACCCTCCCTCCCATTGACAACAGTTCGTTAATAAAGAGCTTTGTCTGCAACATTTTATTTGTCAAGAAAAAAAGCTCATAATCAACATATTAGGTCTATTTGCTAGAATTTAGATGAAATAATCGTAGTTTGCCCTCTAGTAATAAGTTTATAAAAAGACTCTAAATAATCAAGATCATTAGCTTCCTAAGCTTATCGCATGTTCGTGGTCTTTCTGCTTTTTACTTGCATTTTCAACTTCGCTTCAGAACCGTCTTTTGCTGGCTTTCACCTAATGTTCTGCAACAATTACAAGTAACTATTAGCAATGCCAGCAGTCAATCGGACAAATTGATGCGTTGGCCTGTCTGTCTCGAATCATGTTTCAGGGAATGCGCGTACGCGCTGTATAAGCCCAGGATGGGGGGAGCTTTGGCCTTCCGAGCGCGCTTGTCGTCTCAGCAGGGGGGGGGACTATTCGAATCAAAAAAAAGGGGCTTGCAGGCGATATGGACGGTCATGAAAAAGCCGGTCTGATTGGACCCGTGCTCTGACGGCTCTTGTGAGTCCGCACAAAGCACACCCTCCAGCAGGATAACTTCCTGCGCAAATCTCTCACCCGACGCCTTTCCGACCGGGCTCGAGAAGTTTGTAAGCGTGACGCTCCAGTTCGGATAGATCCGGTATTCCCGTCCTGCAGTCGATTATTGAGACCTGGTTTTCCGGAACCCACGGGGCCCAGATCGCGGGGTCGGACGACAAAAAGAAAACAGCCGATCTAATTCCCAGTCCAGCGGCAAGGTGACTCATACCGGAGTCATTGCCAAGGAACAGTTGTGCGCCACTCATTTCTTCACATATCATTTTAAGCGGTTTGTTCCTGATAAGGCGAGTGCCTGGCCGGCCAACAAGGTCTTGCCATTCAGGAAGATGCATCAGGAATGCGTCTTGTTCGGTAGCGGTGACAACAAGATCCCACTCGGTGTCCTTGCGCAATTTTTCTGCAAGCGAAACCAAAAGGTTCAGCGGAATACACTTGGATGGGCCGCCACTTCCTGGATGCATCCAGATGAGATTCTTTTTTTCCTGTGAGGCCAGATGGTATAGCGAGGGGCGACGTTCGGACGGCAGCATCCCGAGGCCTGAGTGAAGGTGTTCCACCAGATGCATTCCCGGGATGGGACTCGCGGAAACATGGCGGACTACTTTAGCGCCGGACCGAAGTAAATTGTCGACGACTTGATCCGGCCGATTAAGAATTACGAAAACTAAATCAAACGCGAAGCCATCGGCAAGGAATTCCCCATCGCTATCCTCGAATAGCCATGTGCTTGAACTACTGTCTATGGGACGGCACTGAACACCTGGAGGAACAAGGTCCAGGTAAGACCGGTCGGCTAGCAAGGTCAAAGTCGCGTCGCGGTAGATTCTCCCTATTGAGGTCAAGAGAGGGAAGGTGAGTATTGTATCGCCGAGTGCTCCAGAGCGAACTACGAGAATGTCCATTATTAGGCTTTCTCAAGACCCGACTCAGTGACGAGCGGCTCGGGAAAGGTCTCTTTCATGAGAAACGTGCTTCCCAGCGCCACGATCGAAGCCCCCAGTAAAACGAGTAGGATGGCCTTGTAACCGCTTAGCGAATATACGCCTGGAGATGCCTTGGGATACGCTTCCAAGATCCACCCGAGCACAGGCTGAAGTATAGCTCCACCTAGGAAGGGAAACAGGTTTACGGTTCCCACCGAAGTTCCTGCTATTTCCACTGGAAACAGTTCTTTCGTAGTTGTAAAGCCGATGACGACTATTGCCGAGGATGAAATCGAGAACAGGAGCATGCCGATGTAGAGTGATGCCGTGGAAAGATCGTTCGGGTAGATGTTGAGAATGAAAAGTAGGACGCACAATACGGCCGAAAAAAGCATCAGAACTTTTTTCCGGCTGTGAAAGACCTTGTCGGAAAGAAGGCTGATCAGAGGACTTCCCACAATGAGTCCCACTGCAATCATGGTGAGGATGTTTCCCGCTTCGATGCGGGTAAGCCCATAGGTGTGCATGAGAAACGGGCCTGCCCACAGACCGCCAAAACTGAAAAAAACCCCTACCAGGCAAAAAAACCAGACCGCAACCGGCCAAAAGTATTTTTCAGTGAGTACGCGGCGAGCACCTTCCCAGATCGGGATCACCAGCGGAGCCGCGCTGGTCCCGGGTCCTATATGGTCTATTTCAGCCAGAGTGGGCCAACCCAGATCCTGTGGTCTGTTACGTACCAACTCCCAAACAAGCACTGCTATTA
>CAINUH010000050.1 GCA_903853735.1 uncultured Desulfomonile sp.
CCTTTCTTCCGTTCTTGTTTACTTGACCGATTTGGAAGGAAACCGTATAGGACAATCTTGCAGAAGCGATCCTGAAACGGGAGAGTTTAAGGTGCTCGCCAATGATGCCGGCAAATACATGTTAAAGGCTCACAAGCGCGGCCTCGTGCTGGCAGACCAAGAGTCTGCTCTTCTGCCTATTGAGTCAGGAAAAATCGAAGGATACAGTTTGCGGATGGTCCCGGAAGGGTGTGTGGTTCAAGGAAAAGTCCTGTCTAGGAGTGGCACGGATACAGTTGTCGATCTTGAGGTTCAATGTGTCTGCACATCCTCCGACTTCTCCAGGTCGGCCCGGACTGACTCCGACGGATTCTTTAGTATTTCTGGAGTTCCTGCCAATTCAGATTGTTTTCTGGAACTCTATGGGGGAAACGGTGAACTTCTGTCTCGGTCCGTTCGTTTTGAGACAGTGCAAAAGAAGGAAATTTATCGTGAGTTAAGGATCGCTACTGTCGGGGCGGATACAGAGGTAATTTCGTCAGAAATGGCGAATATGGCCTCGCACGAAAATCTTCCGGCCGAAATTCCAAAACAAGGTTAAGACTTCCTTTATGATTTAAAAGGTACTTTAACAGAGACGCTAGTGAAACGTTCTGAAAGTAAAATCTCCGAGAAGAAGACTACCGGTTACCACCCGTAATATCCTGTTTCCTGCGCTACGCAGGATTGCACTCACGATCTCTTCTATCCGCTCGCCATCTGCGACCACATCCGACTTGTTCAGAAAAGGCACGAGACTGGATCGGCTTTTCACATTCTTCAATCCACCTTCAGGGTGACTCAAGAGAACAGCTACTGCCTCAGGTGTTATGATTCGGCCTCTCTGGAGCCCTGTGATAGCGGCAAATCTTTCCATCCGAAACACCCATTCATCTGTCACTGGTTTTCCCAGGCAATCCAAGCCGACTATTGGGATAACCAGATCGGCCTGCCTTGGAATAACGGGTTCCCATTCTTCGGGAGCCTTTATGGGACGACCGTTTGCTCCATCTGCCTCAACCAGAACGCACTGAGCCACCCTCAGACAGATTTCAATCGCGTCTTCATCTATGCCGCGAAGTTTTCCGTTTGATTTAATGATATTCTGTCCCACTGTCACATGGCCAAATTGAGTCAGAAAATGATGAAGGGAGGCCAGTCGAGGGTCCTCAGCCAGAGTTACCGAGCATGGAGACTGTGCCGGTTCAGGCGGAAAAATCTTAGTGGTGGTTGTAGTCACCACTGTTAGTCCTTGGTTTACTATCTCACGAGCGAGAAAATACATCAGAGACGTCTTCCCTCCGGCTCCCACAATGGCGACGGTGCGAGTCTTATTGTCGATTCCGAAGCAGTCCGGCAGAATACTAATCTTGTACCCCAACACTGAATTGCGGTTAAGAATCAGTATGGAATCGCGTCTGGCTTGAATGGTTCGTTAGACTCGTCCATCCTGTTCAGATCCAGGGAGGCGCCAGACTATACCTTATGCGAAACGAGGCAGCATTGCCCCATATCATCGTAGGGCCTTTACCGTAGGCGTTCTTGTACAACTTCAAGAGATAGGTCCCCCGATTTCCGATGTCATAGCAAGCGGTCTGACCATCCCAGGTTACCCATACTTTGAATTGGTCTAGAAGTTCGTAAGGTGGATTACACCTAATATCATATACTTGAACATACACGGGGCCAAGGTGGCCATAAGGCCAGTTTATTACATGTCTGGTTCCCCTTGCTGAACAAATAGATGGGAGGATTATTATTGCCACGGTGACTATGATCGTAGATCTAATCCATTTGTTCATGGCCATGCAACTCCCGAGATGCTGGATTCACTTTAATGTCATGCTAATAATATATCATAGTTTACAATAAGTTAAAACTATTATATGATTATCCCCCGGCAACAAGTCTCTCCAGTTCATTGATTACAGATTGGTTTCCGAGGAAATTGTCACGGTTGATATTCGTCCGGAACCAGTCCAGCCTGGATTCAAAAGAATAAAACAACTTGATATCAGGTAAAGAAGTTGTCGAGTAGGCTCCGTATCCTCTCTTCTCAAGAAAATATGCGTTGAGAAACTGCTCGTACGCATTGCTGATGGGAAACGAAAGAACCGGTTTCCCAAGATACAGGGCCTCGCATATCACATTGTGTCCGCCATTGGTGATTACGTATCGGCAGGATGCCAAGTCTTCGAGAAATTCCTCTTTAGAAGCAGGCTTGAAAACAAGGTTATTCCTGGGCGGCTTATCTCCCAGGCCGTATATGAAAAATCGGTTTTTTACCTGCTCCAATACAGACAGGAGCCGATGAAATGTGGGAGACGTCTGATACACCAGGACATGGTCTTGTATATCAGGTTTCAGAATCTTGACTCCGTTCCTAATAAGTGGAGGCATAACCACCGTAGTTTCAGAATTGGCCGGGGGCAACTTAAAAAAGGATATTATTATGAATTTGGACGAGTTGCTATAGAGCAGACTGACTGACAAGCCCGTCATGATTCGGCTCAAACCCTGTTTAGCCGGTGGTTCATAAACGCAATGAGTCATAATGTGCTGGTGATCAAGACTGACACAGGGGCGTCCAAGACTTCGAGCTGCCAAGGGAGTAAAATATTCGTAATCCGTTATGATCAGATGTGGATCGAATTCGGCTATGACTCTTGCTATTCTCCGGCGCACCTTTCCGCCGGTTAGAAAAACCTTCACTGCATTGGTCGCCGTGGCGGGAATATCCACCGAATTGTTGCGATACAGGGTGGATCCCATAGGAACATCTTCAACAGCATAGCCTTCGGTTTTCAGTTCGTGAACTTTGCCTCCCCCCACAAAAAGAAACTCATGTTGCGGCATTTCGTGGGCAATGGTAAGCGCCTCGGTAACATGACCTCGCGCATCACCCATTACTCCGAACACAATGCGAGCCATAGTGAATGAACTCCTGTGCCTTCACAAATTCGCCGTATATTTGGCAACATGGCGGGCGGGGACGCCCACCGCCGGTGAGATCATTTGTTTGATCAAATTTGTTTGCCACGAAGCGAATAGGTACTGTTCAGGAGTCTAGGCAAAGTCCTGCAACAATGTCAATTGATGGTGAGCCCACATTCATTAATTGACCTGGCTGCCTGACGATAATTTGATCATTTGTGATATACTGTTTCAGCTCTAGGCGTACAGAAAGCAAGGCAATAAGGTGGTAGATATTTTGATTCGCCGAGGGGGAAGCTGTGACCCAAACCAAGTTGGCTTACATTCTGCTTTGGTTTCCCAAGCCATCTGAAACCTTCATATTTCGGGAAGTAATGAACCTGTGGAAAATGGATGTTCCCATAACCGTCTACACCCTTTACGGGGAACTCAACAAGTGGCTTTCTCCAGAAATGGCTTCAGTTTCAAAACGGATGAAGAGGCTTGGAATACCTTTTTTAAAAAATTTGCCGAGAGACTTGATCTACTGGAAGAAGCGTTCACCGGAGGTGACCAAATGGCTGTTCTGGACCATCCCTGTCAGGAGGTGGAGGTCCCTGGAAGTGGGTGGAGAAAACCTATGGGCTTTTTTTTGCGGCTTCACGCTGGCTAGACATTTTTTGGAGGACGCAATAGACCACATACATGCCCCGTGGGCCAATGGACCTGCAACTGCCGCTTGGACCGCATCGAAATTGACCGGCATTCCCTTCAGTTTTATGGGGAGGGCGGTTGATATTTATCCCCCGGACGGAGCGCTGAAAGAAAAGATACGCGATAGCGCCTTTGTTTTGACAAATCCGAAAGTAAATGTCGATTACCTGAAGGCCTTTGCGGGTTTAGATACTGAAAAAATTTATTTGACTTACGACCCGTACCCTCTTGCCAATTACCGCCAGGCACCGGTAAACATGAAGGCCCCTTTTCGGATTCTGGCTTTGGGCAGGTTTGCCCGGTTCAAAGGCTTCGATGTACTCCTTCGAGCCGCCGGACTAATGGTAGATGCGGGGCTCGATTTCCATCTCACTCTTGCCGGAGCCGGTGTTAAGGGCCTCCAACTGAAATTTCTCCATAAGAGGCTCGGTCTGGGTAACCATGTTTCTTTCCCAGGCTTCATAACGTATGATCGCGTATCAGACTTTTTTTGTGACGCGGACGTCTTTGTCATGCCAAGCGTGATACATTCAAGCGGCGAACGTGACGGCATCCCGAACGTTCTTGTGGAAGCTCTCCTCCACCGGCTTCCTGTAGTGGCAACCGATGTGGCCGGATTGGGAGAGGTGGTCAGAAACGAAGAAACTGGTTACCTGGTTCCCCAAAGAGACCCGGCGGCATTAGCCCAGGCCATTATGAAAATGACTAGAGATAGAAATTCAGCCTTGGAAATGGCAGAAAAGGGTCGTCAGCTTATTCTTGAAGAATTTGCCCCGGAGCGATGTCACGGGGAACTTTTGAAGCTCTTTGATGAATTGTGTTCCCCGAGAAATCCGGTAAGTCAGGCCTAATTTTCTGGATCGTCCGGGCACGACTTATTTTGGAGGTCCCGTTTTGAAGGATTCATCAGGTGAATCTTTAGCCAATGTTTCCGAGCCTATTGAAATAGTTCTTTTACTCCAGGACCTGGAGTATGGTGGAACACAGCGCTATGCAATACACCTTCTGAAGAATTTAGACAGGAATAAATTTTCTCCTCACATCTGGGTGCTGCGTGGCGGGACGGACATGATTCCATTCTTAGGTGATGCGCGGGATCGCGTGCTCTGGCTGTCTCATTCTACTTGGGTCGACCCTGTAGCTCTCACAAACCTTGCATGGAGACTTGCTAGACATAAGCCCCATATTCTCTACACATTGACGGTCGTTCCGAATATCTGGGGACGCGTCTTCGGTAATCTTGCTCGAGTTCCTGTGATAGTTTCGAGCTGGCGCGATCTTTACCCCAAGCAGTATGAGAGTTGGATGTGGCGTTTGAGCACTCATATTATCGCAAATGCCGAGGCTTTAAAGGATTTGCATACCCAGCGTTACGGCGTTGATCCTCAGCGAGTTTCCGTGATCCGTAGCGGAGTGGATCATCTATTCTTTGGACCCGATCACGACGGCAAGTCAGCAGAGCCGTCCGTCCTTTATGTGGGGAGACTGGCGAGTGAGAAAGACCCTTTGACTCTTCTGAAGGCATTCCGATTAACTCTGGAGGCAATTCCTGAAGCCAGGCTGCAAATATTGGGCAATGGACGCCTGAAGAGCAAACTGCAGTCATTTGTCGCACGTTACAACCTTGGATCAAGCGTAAGTATAATCCCAGGGGTAAAAGACATTAGGCCGTTTTTGAGACAATCCTGGGTATTTGCAATGACTTCAAAACGAGAAGCCTTTCCCAATGTTATACTTGAAGCTATGTCAAGCGAACTTCCGGTGGTCGCGACACGAGTAGGCGGAATCCCAGAGCTTGTAGATGACGGCAGAACCGGTGTCTTGGTTGATCCTGAGGATCCTGCGGCCATTGCTGACGCGTTAAGCGCTCTTCTCAAGGACGACAAGATGAGACTGGCCATGGGCCGCAAAGGCCGTGAAAAAATCCTTTCGTTCTACTCACTGGAAGCTATGGTACGCGAAACCGAGCGAGTCCTGCTCGACGCCGTAGGTTCCGGCACTCGAAGGTAGCGCTGAAAGGAATTAACGGTTCGATTACGCTCCATAAAATCGTTGGATTTTAGTCAGGCTGTTTAACTTCGCATCGGCAATTCGGACTACCGCTACATAGACCTGGATTGAGGCTGTCAAAAAGGGCTACCTGTTCTCGGATTGATAACTTCCGCCCCAATTTCTTCTCTGTTTTCGATCTGCACGCGGAGCATCTATTCTCAGAGCACATCTGACACATTTTGCAGTCCGGGCACGGGATCTTACCCTTACAGACGGGTGCCGAAAGCGATTGCATGATCACACCTGCCATGATAGTTTGGCGTATTCTGTTGCAAAATCAGATGCCGGATAAAAACACCGCCAGTCAAATAAGTCGGGGTTGCAATATATGAACTCACAGGTCGTAAAGGAAACTCAATTATTGGATGTAGAGTTTGTCGGGAGAGGAAAGGTAAGAGACGTATACAAAGTTCGGGACAATCTTCTGATCGTCTCGACCGACAGGCTCTCGGCCTTTGATGTTATACTTCCCGACCCGATCCCGTACAAGGGAAAAGTCCTGAATAGTCTTAGCATCTTTTGGATGAACAGGACAGCCAATTTAGTTCCTAACCATTTCATCACCAGTGACGTCTCCCAGTATCCTGAAGAACTCAGGAGGTCATCGCATGTTCTGGAGGGACGCAGCATGATGGTCAGGAAAGCACGCACTTTCCCTGTAGAATGTGTGGTCCGTGGATATATCATTGGAGGTGGCTGGAAGGATTACCTGGCCAATGGCCATGTTTGCGGAATCCCCATGCCTCAAGGACTGAAACAAGCAGAGAAGCTTCCCGAACCGATCTTCACCCCATCCACCAAGGCGGAAATGGGGAATCATGACGAAAATATTTCCTTCGGAAAAGTGAAGAATCTGGTTGGTGACGACACCGCTCGATGGCTTAAAGACAAGACGATCGAACTTTACCTCTATGGCTCCGTTTGGGCTGAAAAGCGAGGAATAATAATTGCTGACACGAAGTTTGAATTCGGTCTGGTGGACGACAAACCCACACTGATAGATGAGGTCTTGACGCCTGATTCATCTCGTTTTTGGCCGACGGAACAGTACTGCACCGGGGTTTCTCCGCCTTCACTGGATAAACAGTTCGTCAGAGATTATCTTGAAGGAATTAAATGGGATAAGACTCCGCCAGCTCCGTCCTTGCCTCAAGAAATCATAATGAAAACCACGGAAAAGTATCTTAGCATTTATCAGATACTCACAGGCCGCGATTTGTGAATGTCGTCCGGGAGAATGAAAAAAGTCCTGTGTAGTACTGAGTAGAATTTGTCCTGTAACATTTGCGGTCAGGGACGCCCGTCCCACTGGTAGATTTATTGAATGCTAATTTTCTGAACACGAATCGGTGTCAGACATTGAGATCAACGGAGATGGCCGAATATTGCCCATAAGTTCAAATCAGCTTGGGTCGGATTAATCTTCATCAAATGCCGTTTTGCTCAA
>CAINUH010000051.1 GCA_903853735.1 uncultured Desulfomonile sp.
CGATAGCCTTTACCATTGACCCAATCATGTCTACTGAATGATCCCTGAAGGATATGATTCTCTCAGGGCAGGATCCCATGCATATAGCGCAACGCCTGCAACGTGATGGATTTGGCAACGGTGTGCCATCCGGCTTCTCGTCGTACGCTCCAAAGGGGCATTCCTCTGTGCACCGTTTACACTGTGTGCATCTTTGTGTGAAAATGTGAGGAAATGATTCGTCGCCTGCTCTGGGATGAACGGCCTTTCCCTCGGACACCAGCTCTGCGCACTGAATAGCCTTCAGCGCCGCTCCCATACCGTCCATCTCACAACTCAGGATATCCATCGGGCCACGTACGCACCCAGCGGTGTATATGCCTGTACGTTGCGTCTCGTAAGGAAAACAGATGAAATGGGAGTCATTAAACCCGTAAGGATTTTCCGGAAGGAACGGACCTTGCCGATATTTCAGATTCAATATGGACGAATCTTTTGTAAGAGGAACCATTCCCGTAGAAAGCACTACCAAGTCCGCTTTCAACTCAATTTGTTCACCAAGAAGAGTGTCTTTGAGCCTTACTGTGAGAGAAGATCCTCCGTTGCTGACTCCGACGGGGGTTCCCTTGGACATGAAAACTCCGGGATCGTCTTGCAGTGACCTGTAAAATTTCTCATACTGTCCAGGCGCTCTCATGTTTTCATAAAAGATGTAGGCTTTTCCATTCGGGTTGGTCTTCCTCAGATAATGCGCCTGCTTGAGAGCTACGAGCGATCCGACGGCCGAGGTGTATAACCAGGGATGGGCAATCTGATCATCCACGACTTCAATCAATGCAACTGTATTCACTTCCCGTCCGTCTGACGGACGCGCCAGTTTCCCCTTAGAAGCAAGTTCTTCCATCTGGACGTTAGTTATGATGTCAGGATGTGAACCGTATCCGAATTTCTCCAAACCCGGGGGATCTTCCGGTCGCCACCCAGCCGCCAATACAACGGCGCCCACTGAGACTTTCTCATGTTCGAAATCCAGAGTCTCTGGCACAGGCGGCAACTTAGCGGCTTCTTCCTGAGAAGTCTGCGCCGGTTCAGGTTCTTGGCCACCTTGGTTTGCTTTTGCCTTTTTTTCCGCCAACCACCGGTTCTGAATGTCGTCCAACTCCTCGATCCAAGATCCGTCGGGCCTTATGATTACTTCGAACATGCCTGGAGCGCCTGAAATGCTAAAGACCCTAGACCCCAGGAATACCCTGATCTTGTCATTGGCGCCGACCGCCTTTATCTTTTCCTGCACTGGCGGGTCAACAAGCTCGTCGTAGGGGAATCTCCCTGTGAAAACCTTTGAAAACTTGTTCAGCCATCCTCCGAGCTTCTGTTCCTTTTCGACGAGATACACCTGATAACCCGCTTCAGCAGCCCCTAGAGCCGCAGTCAGGCCCGTAACTCCCCCGCCGATTACAAGGATGCCTTTCTCGTTGGGATCTGTGAATGGCGGTCGTTCTTCATACTTACCCGTTTTGGTAAGCCCTATCCTCATATAATCTTCGGCGAGCATCTGCGTGTCTTCGTCATTTGCCGGATGACACCAGACCACATGCTCTCTAAGATTCACTCTCTCAGTGATGATATTTTCA
>CAINUH010000052.1 GCA_903853735.1 uncultured Desulfomonile sp.
AAGCTGTTAATAATCAAGGACGACTTTACAAGGAGGTCTCCATGAAATTGATAGGATGTCTGGTGGTGGTATTCTTGATGGTCTGCCCCGCTTTTGGACAGAACAAAGTCGTCAGAGATAAATTCAACAATGATGTTGAAATCTGGAAACAAAGCGGTTCTCGGACTGATGTCTATGACCGACACACTAGTGAGCTGCTCTGGAGTAGATATCGTACACATAAATGAAGAGGAGACCATGTTCAAGTTCATTCACGCAGCCGATATTCATTTGGATAGTCCATTACGCGGCTTATCTCGCTATGAATCAGCTCCGGTGGAGTCCATTCGAGATGCTTGCCGAAGGGCATTCAAGAATCTTGTAGACACTGCCATTGGGGAAAAAGTCGCTTTCGTTCTGTTGGCTGGCGACCTCTATGATGGCGACTGGAAAGACTACAGCACCGGCATATTCCTCAGCCAACAAATGGGCCGATTGGGCCAGCACAATATACTGGTTTTCGCTGTAGCAGGAAACCACGATGCGGCGAACCGAATGACCAGGGCCCTGGATAGCCCTGCCAATATGAAGATCCTATCTACGAGGAACACCGAAACGATCAAGTTGGATGATTTAGCCGTTGCGATCCATGGACGGAGTTTTGGACCACAGCACGTTGATGAAAATCTGGCAGCGACTTTTTCCACTGGGGAAAAAGGCATGTTCAACATCGGGCTTCTTCATACCAGTCTCAATGGTCGAGAAGGACATGCTGTTTATGCTCCTTGCACAGTGAATGACCTCCGTTCCAAAGGCTACCAATACTGGGCATTGGGACACGTTCACCAACAGGAATTCGTTTCTGAAGATCCTTGGATCGTATTTCCTGGATGCATTCAAGGGCGACATATTCGAGAAAGTGGATCGAAAGGATGTGTACTTGTTACCGTCGAGGATGATGCTATCTCCGAGGTAGAAAAAATCCCTTTGGACGTGCTGCGATGGGTTCAGTGCAGCGTTGAAATCACGGATGTTGTGGAGATGCGAGAGGTCCTGGAGCGTACCCGAAAGGCCATCGAAAAGGAACGGATATCAGTTGAAGGTCGCCCCCTTGCAATGCGAATCCGGTTTGAGGGCGCAACCAGGATATCGGACGAGCTGGCCGCCTATCCAGAGCGACTCGAACAACAGATAAAAGCACTTGGGGCAGAATTTGCTGGTCACGATCTGTGGATAGAGCGAGTTGAAAATGCTGCTTCCGGAAAGCTCGACTTGGATTCGACCTTGGCCGAAGACACGGCATTCGGGAAACTGCTCAAAGAGATTCTGGCTACCCCGGGTAACTCTGAGGAGATTGATGGATTAGACACTGTACTCGCTGACCTCAGGCAAAAAATGCCAGAAGCATTCGGCCCTGACTCTATCTTGAATCTGGATGAAGAACAAACTGTTCACCGATTGGTTGAGGAGGCCAAGCACATGGTAGTTGGCAGGTTGTTGACGGTGGGAGGTACTAAATGAGAATAGATCGTCTCGACCTCATTGCCTATGGTCCGTTCACACAAGAATCACTGAATCTTCACGATGGAGAATTCGGCCTCCACTTAATCTACGGTGACAATGAAGCAGGCAAGAGCACAACTCTGAGAGCCCTCATCGCGTGGTTGTTCGGCATCCCCACCCGTACAAACGACAGTTTTCTTCACTCTAATCCACAACTTCGGATTGGGGGGAAATTGAGACTATCTGATGGTAGGGA
>CAINUH010000053.1 GCA_903853735.1 uncultured Desulfomonile sp.
GAACACACCAAACTTGTTGATAGAAGAAACCAAATGGCAATAGACATGATTTTTCGCATGCGACAGTCCCAATCATTTCGGCTTCCTACTCACCGAGGTGCCTTGCAGGTCCTTTGAACTGGATCAGATGCTGTCTTCAGACCAGAAATGGGAAGCAGTGAACCACCCTCTTTCCACAAAGCATCCCCGTGCTTTCAGGGGACACACGAATGGCTAAAATAGGTGGTTAAACATAACATGCAATTGGAGGACCACCGTAGGGAATCGACAAACAAGTTTGGTTCATCTAGTCTCAGTGAGGCGGTAAACAGAACGGTACTGCCACAGGATTTTCCGTTTGCCATCAACGAGCCGCAAGTCTATACTCAAAATGGGCAATGAGCAGAGTGGTAAATGATCTGACGCCGGTAGCAAGAGCCGATTGCCCCTGTTGGGCAGTCCCTGAAGGGCGACCTCGCGATCAGGCACTGTCACTGCGTGAACATAGTGGAGGAGAGACCTGATTTCAACAGAAAAAAAATCATCCGGTCAACACCCTGGGTGGTTCCAGTCTCCAGACCTCAAATGGACGGCGGTTGTTGCAATACTACTAGTCGCCGCGTCCCAGGGCCAGAGTGCATCTCGGCAAGACACCGCGGCCCGGGCCCGAAGTAGAGACTCCGCAAGGATTTCGATCCTCATGGCAACCGGAATGCCGGGTGGAACTTATTATCATGTGGGTTTAGGCATGGCCTCTCTGTGGACCACTAAACTACGGGGAATGGGCATAAGGGTTTCGGCTGCTATTTCAGAAGGCTCTAGGGAAAACATTGAAGCTATCCGAATAGCAGATGCAGACATTGTTGTGGCAGAAGATTTTTTTTGCTCTATGGCTTACACCGGGACCAGCGTTTACAAAGGACAGCCGCTGACAGAACTGCGCGCCATAACTTCTCTTTGGCCCGAAACTGTCAATCTGTTGATTCGATCTGAAAAACTGAAAACCGGGACACTACAAGATTTGGAGGGACTGACTCTTGCTACTGGTTTGCACGATAGTGGAAACAAATATACCACCGAATTATTGATAGATTCTGAAAAATCCCTAAGACATACGGTCAGACTGCGCTCGATGAGTAATGCGGCCGCTGTTGAAGCCTTACGAAATGGAACGGTTCAAGCCGTTGATTTAACTGGAGGAACTCCGGTCCCTGTGATTTCAAGTCTTTTTCACGAAGGAAAACCATATCTGGCCTTTCTGGAAATAACCGATTCGCAGATGGAAGCTGTTCGAGCAGAAGGATGGACCAATGTGTTTCGCAGCGTGATCCCACCAGGCACTTATTTTGGTCAGGACAAAGCGGTGAACTCGGTAGGGCAAATGAACGTCCTAGCCACAACAGCCGCTTTGGACCCGGATGTCGTGTATGCTCTCACCAAAACGCTTTATGAGAATCTGGATTACATGGCACGAGTTCATCCGGCATGTCGTAGTATAGCGCTGGACAAGGCTTTTGAAGGAATAACCGTGCCTCTCCATTTGGGTGCAATTCGTTATTACAGGGAGAGACAAATCAGAGTTCCTGAGTCTCTCATCCCTTGACAGTTGTAACGTGTCTGAGAAGTTCATGTATTCAGCAATGTCGAGCAGGACTTTTAGAACGACCGAAACAGTTCAAGTGGGAAAACCCGGATAGGCTCACCGGACCAACCCAAGAACTGAGTTCAGGTCAGCAATTTCCTCACGGAGGTATTTTTTATGAAGGAAGCAGTAATCGTGGATGCCGTACGTACACCGGTCGGCTCATTTGGTGGCTTTTTAGCCGGGATATCGGCTGTTGAGCTTGGGACCATAGTGGTTAAGGAGTTGATCAAGAGAACCGGCCTGGACACTTCAACTATTGATGAGTTGATCTTTGGTTGTGTACTCCAGGCTGGACTAGGACAGAATGTCGCTCGCCAGGTACTGATTCGTTCCGGTATACCGCAAGAAGTTCCGGCAATGACTATCAACAAGGTTTGCGCGTCAGGCTTGAGGGCAGTTTCTTTGGCTGCTCAAATAATCAGGCTTGGGGATGCCGATGTCATTATTGCAGGCGGCACTGAAAACATGTCGGCTGCCCCTTATGCCACCGCCAATGTAAGGTGGGGAGCCCGCATGAACAACAGCGTCCTAACAGATCTGATGATTCATGACGGTCTTTGGGAGATTTTCAATAACTATCACATGGGAATGACAGCAGAGAATGTGGCGGATCAATTTTCCATTTCTCGTGATGAGCAGGACGATTTGGGGGTTATGAGTCAGCAACGCGCAGAGAATGCTATCAAGAGTGGAAGATTCAAAGACGAAATAGTTCCCGTAGTAATTCCCCAGCGTAAAGGAGACCCCAAGGTCTTTGACACCGACGAACATCCGCGTATGGGCACAACCAAAGAGGCCTTGAATAAGCTGAGTCCAGCATTCAGGAAAGATGGTACTGTCACTGCCGGCAATGCCTCCGGGATAAATGATGGGGCGGGGGCAATTCTTGTCACGTCCGCAGAGAAAGCGAGAGCACTGGGTCTAAAACCTATGGTCAAGGTTGTCTCGTACGCATCTGCCGGGGTGGACCCCAAAATAATGGGAATAGGTCCCATCCCTGCCACTAGGAAAGCCCTTGAAAAGGCCGGATTGACTCTGAATGATATAGATCTCATTGAAGCCAACGAGGCCTTTGCTGCCCAGACTCTGCAAGTGGCAAAGGAACTCGGATTTGACATGAAAAAAGTCAACGTGAACGGTGGCGCTATAGCACTAGGGCACCCCATAGGGGCATCCGGGGCACGTATTTTGACGACCCTGCTCCATGAAATGAAAAAAAGGGATGACGTCAAGAGAGGCCTCGCCACACTGTGTGTAGGCGGGGGGATGGGAGCAGCCATTGTGGTGGAGAAACTGTAAGGTTCTAGAATTTAACACTTACACCCCAAGGTTCCAGAGACTGTCTCAAGACCTCTAATTCCCACTTCACCCAACCCTCTCCCGCTCTCGCGGGAGAGGGCAAAACACCAGCTTCATCAAAGTGCCCCCTTCACATCGCCTGATGGGACGAACCAGGCAAGGATGAATTCCATAGCGGCTCTCAAAAGTTTTGACCGAACCAAGAGGGCACCAGACGCTCGTACTGGTCACTCTCTCAAAAAAAGGGACAAGAAAACCGACCAACGTCGTCATTAGAGGTGTGGAACCACAATCCAAGGCACTTAGACCACAGGTCAAACTTGTTGCC
>CAINUH010000054.1 GCA_903853735.1 uncultured Desulfomonile sp.
ACGGACAAAACCGTCCATGATAAGATTTACCGTTTCCTGGTTCACGTGAAAATTCTCTCTGCCTTCGGTAAAGATCGATTGTCCCATCAGGGGTCGATAGATTGTGGCCATTTCGAACGCGGGAAAATAATAAACATTTTCATGATCTGCGGTAAACTGGTCGGCAACGGCACGCAGGGTGGATTTGGAATTGCAACTCGCACTGATGACATCGCAATCCTGACGGAAAGTGGCCCACAAGTGGACAGGCGAAACTGTGACGATTATGCTGCAAGTCGGGTTGTGTGCGGCCATTATTTCGTGAATTCGATGCAAATTCTCAAAATTCTCTTCATAGCGGCTCACCCTGAACTTATACCGGCTCATATCTCCGCCTTCATTAACATAGGGGCCGGCGGGAAGACATATTACGGACCCGTCGCAGGTATCTTCCCAAATCTCAGTCAGACCGAGCGTTAGTATCAATATCTCTGCTTTTTCAAGAACACGACGAGAACACACTTGGTGATTTTTAAAATCGGTTTCCGCCTTTTCCATACTGTCGTACAATATGATTCTTCGGTAAGGATCCTGAATTTTCTTCGAGATCGGGGCATTCCACCATCGCAGATCAGGTCGCCAATTGCCAAAGGTGTATTCGAAAATCTGTCGCATGGAAAAGGTGTTATACATTCTCTCCCAGGCAGCGCCTGCGTGCCTGGACGCCGGGTGGTATATTTCATCCGTTATGTATGAAAACCCTTCCCTGATCAGCACCTCTTTGATTTCACGCGCAAAGCAGGATCCCATGGACGTAATGGCCGTGGCGCGGGTAATCTTTGGACAAGAATTGGGCGGTAACGGATAATAGCCGTCGGGTGGGGGGTTGTCGTAGGAACCGGGCCAAACCTGCCAGGGTTCAAAACGATGAACTGGGTGAACTTCAGACACGGCCATTGTCAGCGTGAATCTTCTTAGGGACTGGGGACAGATCCAATACATCGACTGAATCACTTCCCTGCCCAGTCCTATTAACAGAAAAAATGACTAAGCTCCATACTTGACCTGTCTCAGAGCATGGGCAGTCACCAGACTCATGAGAGACGCCGCATTGAACTGACCCAAAGCTCCTCGCAGGCAATCGCTTTCTCCGAACCCTGAAACCCATGGATTGCCACGAGCAAATCGGGGAGCCCATATCAGGACAGGTACCGGGTGCCAACTATGCGACTTGAGAACTGCCGGAGTGGAATGGTCGCCAGTGACCACAAGTACATCAGGTTGGAGATCGACAATACGCGGAAGCACTTTGTCCACTTTTTCGATTTCCCCGACCTTTGCGTCGAAATCTCCATCTTCACCCCGGCTATCAGTGTACTTGTAGTGAACGAAGAAAAAGTCAAAAGAGTCCCAGTGTTCCCGAAGCGCTTCAATTTGCTCTTCAAGATTGCTCAGACCGTTGATCAATTGCATGCCCACCAGGCTGGCAAGACCCTTGTACATGGGATAAACAGCCAGAGCAACTCCTCTAATTTTATAAATATCGGCGAAAGTCGGCAGTCCAGGCTCCTTGGCCCATCCACGCAGAGTGACCATGTTCGCAGGTCTCTCGTTTTTGATGCGCTGAGACACTCTATCTACCCATTGGTTGACGAGATCCGACGTTCTTGAAGCTTCTTCAGAATCATCCTGTGGAACTACCCGGAAAGGTTTCAGCCCAATTTTCTGAGGGTCCGTTTCGTTCAGAGCAGGAGACAGGCCCGACCCTCTGAGTATAAGCACAAAACGGTAATCCCGAACCGGTTTCACAATGATTTCTGCGCCGGGCACAGTTATGTCCGCGATCAAGGAGACCATTCGGGCACATTCCTCAGTAGAAATCCTGCCTGCGCGTCGATCAATGATAGTTCCATCAAGGTCCACAGTGCAAAAATTGCCGCGTGCCGCAACATCTTTCTCGGTCAGCTTCTCGCCTATACCTACGGCCTCCAATACTCCTCTTCCGATAAGGTACTTCAAGGGATCGTAGCCGAATAGACCTAAATGGCCAGGTCCGCTACCCGGAGTAATGCCGATCCCTACAGGGTGCATGAGACCCAACATTCCTTCTCTGGCTAAGCGATCAAGGTTCGGCGTGAACGCGGTCTCCAGTTCTGTGGCGCCGCCCAATTCTCTTGCCAGTCCCCCCAACCCATCCATAACCAGTAGGACCATCTTAGTGTTGTTGCTTTGGGTGAGCGATCTCATGAGATTAAGATCAGTCATTTTTCGCCTCCCACCGTCCGGGGTGTAGTACCAGACCATTTCTTTTTATCGAAAATGTTATAATCTAACACATTACATCATGATTAGCGAAGAGTCCGGAGGATTGGCCATTTAACACGAATTGGAGGTTTGCATTTACAGCAAGCCGTCGTTGTGTTAGGACCCTTCAGGGCAAATAGCTCGTAAATCGCCCTCGGCTAAAAGCAATAGTAAAAGCCCTAATTCTTGGCAAGAACGCCGATCAGATCATCGCCCCCAATGTCCGGAGCACATTGGCTACGCTGGTTGCGTTAACTTTAATATAGGTTGATAACCATGCGAACACAATTGCTCTGGAAACAAGAAAACAGAGAACACCATTCAGCGTAGACTCTCAAGTGATTCAGTGACGAACACAAACAAATGAATTTGTTTATAGCTTACTTCAAACTCATGAGACCCGCGCACTGGGTAAAAAACGGTTTCGTCCTTATGCCACTGGTTTTTAGCGGACACCTGTTCTTCTTGGAAGACTTGCTCAGGGCTACTGAAATGTTCTTGGCCTTCTGCGTCGTGGCCTCCGCCACCTATGTTCTCAACGATTATGTGGACATGGAACAGGACCGAATACACCCCATAAAAAAGAATCGCCCTCTGGCACGAGGAGATATTTCCCCTTCATCGGCACTTGTGATAACGGCAGCAATCTTGGCACTACTGTTCGCCGCAGCATTTGCCCTGAATGTCCCACGGTTTGACATAATTTGTCTGGCCGCCTACGTAATTCTTCAGGTGCTCTACTCCGTCAAACTTAAGCATGTAGTAATCCTGGATGTGCTGACAATTTCGGCAGGATTCCTATTGCGGGTGCTTGCAGGCGCAGCAGCAATAAGCGTAGCTGTTTCCAGTTGGCTTATACTCTGCACATTGTCCGTGGCCATATTTCTGGCTCTCGGCAAACGAAGACATGAGGTGCTCATTCTAACCCAGGAGGCTGCCAACCACCGTCCTGTATTGGAAAACTACAATGTCTTGCTGCTGGACCAACTCGTGCAAGTCGTTACCACTTCTACGTTCATTTTTTACTGTCTTTACTGCGTGAGAGGAAACCCCGACATGGGGTCACAGTCGGAGAAGCTCCTGTTCACTATACCTTTTGTCACGTACGGCATATTCCGTTATATGTACCTGATTTATTACAGAGAAGAAGGCGGGTCTCCAACCGCCCTACTACTGACGGATCCTCCTCTTCTTATCTGTGCGATTCTCTGGTTGGTCACTTTCATCAGCATAATCTATTTTTGAAAGCGATTCACCAGGGATATGGGACATGGTCAACCTGTCAGAGGAGAGCAGATCCAATAGGAAAGTAGTCGCCATGATTAAGATAACCGTGTACATTGTCTACTTCTGTCTGTTGTCAGGTCTCGGTATTATCCTGGGATGCTATATCCACGCCACACGTGTCAACCAGACCACCTTGATGAGCGGGGTGGCATTCGTCCGTGAACTCCCTTACGGCGAGCACGTCGTGGGATTTATAGAGACCACGGTGTTTTCTTATCAAGAGAAAAGGAATTTGGAATCTTATCGTGAACAGCACAAGCATAATATACAGATAAATCCGGAAGTACTTAAAAAACATAAGGAACTTTACAGAGACAATCCTTCAAAGCAGTAGTATAGAAATTTAATGAGTAATTTTGAATTTTTAATAAAAAAAATCAAACCATAACTTGACAATATATGTTCAAGGTGCTAGGCCATGTCCCCGACGCCTGATATCGGCAGGCGCCTGTCGCTATCCCAGACAGATCCTCGTGTCCCAGTAATAATAGGAATCAGCCATGAAAGTGGATAAGTCCGCTCAAGACGCCGACCTCTCAAGCATCCCGGGTGAATTTAGAGAGAATTACAGATTCCTAAGCGAACTCATTAACTGCAC
>CAINUH010000055.1 GCA_903853735.1 uncultured Desulfomonile sp.
ATACGCGCTCATGGGGAAGGTAGTGCAGGAAGACGTAAACCCAAAAACGGTCCGAGCGGCGTGTGACTGCGCGGATGCCATCCACAAGTTTTTGAAGCTGAACCTAGAAATAAGGAAGTCAGGCGCATGAACGAACAGAGTCCGTCTCAGCTAACTCCGCCGCGAGGTGACAAATGAACGAGTACGCGCCGTGGCTTGAAAGGGACCAGACCGAACTGGAATACTTCAAAGAGCGGTATCTTCAGGCCCGAGTCAGAGAGTCAGCCCTGGAGCACGCCTTAGAGAGGATTCTTAGGAGTAAGTGCATAATGACGGAAAGCAGGGCGATCGGAAAGAACGGATGCCATTGCGCCGCGTGCATTGCGTATGCTGCACTGAAAGCGAATGCGCTTGAGCATTCACTTGCAATGACTCAGTTTAAAAGATAAATAACTCCTCTTGACAAGAGGGACGCTGCGGGGGCAACGTAGTTTTTCAGCTTTGATTGGGGGGAGAGACAGTTTGATTCAGATCGTCCTGCTACGTCCAGGTCAAGATGGACGTTTGACACACCTGCATCCCAAGGGTTTCCCTACGGGGCTATGCGTCCCCAATATTGAGGCCCTCTTCACTGAACTTCCCCGTATTCTCCAAGCTCTGAGAGAAAAAGATCCAGACAACCTGCGAAATGTCTACTATACCGTGGCTCATCACACAGGGCTGTCAGGCTCGATGCCTAGCCGAAAAGAACTATCTTTTGAGTACCAAACCATTCTCCCTTTCGATCTGGACTATGTGGATCAGGCGCGAGCCTGGGACTACCTACCCGTCGTGGCAAAGATTTTGGGTGTATCTCCCCATTCTCTTATCTTCGTTTCCACGGGGAACGGCATCCACGTCATGGCTCATCTGGAGACCCCGATCCGGTCGAGCAAATACTTAAAAGAGACCAAACCCCACTACAATGAGCTGATTTATCAGATCAACCAGGAGCTGAAAGCGAGAAACCTGCCCGGAGAAGGAGATCCTTCGGTTTGGGAGGCGGCTCGTATCCTCCGCTTGCCGGGGACCATCAACCAAAGCGAGAAAAAGGGCACCAAAGAGGCGCGTCTCCTCCAATATCCGGGAGAGGTTCGTCTGGATCTGGACCTCAAAAAACTTTCAAAGTTGGACGAGCTGGCGCTTTCTCACTTAGTACCCACTCAATTGAAGCGGGACTACCCACGCCCCGACTTTGTGGAAGTGGTCAAAGAATGTCGGTTTATGGGCTGGCTCAAAGAGAGCCCTGAAGAAGTTCACGAGCCCCAATTCATGATGGGGGTAGGGTTGCTCGGGGCCATGAGCCCCGGCGACAAAGTCGAAGTGAAGGGGGAAGAACTCACCGCAAAGGAATTTGGGGGAAATGTCTTTTCTCGGGCCCAGGCGAGTAAGTCTCTTGCACGCGAAGACTTTGAGACCAAGTGGGAGCACGGGACCCGCTACGGAGCGCCCCGGTGTCAGACGGTCTCTCAGAACTGGATCGGGGGGTGTGAGAAGTGCCCGCACCACGGGAAAATCAACACCCCCCTTGCGCTGAAATCTCCTGACTTTATTTCAAGTTCTGCGAATGGCTACTGGGTGATGGGTTCTAAAGGACCTCTCCACCCCCACTACATGGACCTAAAAAGGCTCTATCAACGGCAGAATGCCTATGTGACCTTGGACCCGGACCGCATCTTCACGTTTAAAGAAACGCACTACACCCCCACCACTCACCTCCAGATCAAGGCCTGGGTGGACCGAACCGTAGGCCACGAGGAGGCGCTCCGGGATGTTCATTGCACGGAGTTCTTAAAAACGGCCCTACGCTCGCGCACCCTTTCGCCTGACGAGGCTGCCGATTTCTTCGGAAGATCCATAGACGGTCTTGTGAACTGCCGAAACGGGGTGCTCGATGTTCGTTCGGGGCAGCTCTTGCCCTCCTCTCCCCAGTTTGGCTTCCGCTACACGCTGCCTTACGACTATGTCGAGGGAGAAGTCAGTGAATTCTTCTTAGACTGGCTTGCGACTGTCATGCAAAACCGCACGGAACTCATGGACTCGCTCCTTGATTTTATGGCCTACTGCCTTTGGCCGGCTTATGATGATCATGTTTTTACCTACTTGATTGGGGATGGAAGCAATGGAAAATCGACCTTTTTACGAGTACTTCAAACGCTTGTCGGAAAAGAAAACTACTCCGCCGTGTCTATCTTCCAGCTCGGAGGCCATCGATTTGCTCCGGCAAACCTCGAAGGAAAGCTCGTCAATATCTCAGGAGAGTCTTCGGGGTCAGAACTCACTTCTCAAGAACTCAACGTCATTAAAGAACTTTCGGCAGGAGGGGAACTTGACGTTGAACGAAAAGGACAGCAAGGATTCACCTTCCGAAATCGAGCCAAGCTTGTCTTCTCCGCCAACAAACCCCCCCGTTTCCACGAGCAAGGGAACGCCATCCGAAGGCGTCTACTCTCGATCCCCTTTGATTTTACAATTGAGCGCGGTGATGCCAATGTTGAAGACCGACTTTGCGCCGAAGTGCCGAAAATTATGAGTATGCTCATTCCCCGCATTCAGGCCAATTTGAAGGAGAATGGCGGCAAGTTCCGTGTCTCTCGTGGCGGCATGGCGGCGGCTTTATCCCAAGAGAAGGTGCTCACGGCGGGCAATAGCGCTGTTGAGTGGGGTAAGGAAAAGATTGAGAGTGGGTTGACTGTCCCAGAAGAACAGTATATCTCTTGTCAGGAGGCTTATACGCAGTATAAGATTTGGTGTGAAGAGAATGGGTATAAGGTTCAGAATTCAAATGTCTTTGCTCAGTATCTCGTTAAACATGTCTTGAGTGGAGCCGTCAAAGGCTCAAAATCAAGCCGAGTAGGGGGAAAGATAGTCCGTGTTTACCCCCGAACAAGATGGAAGGAAGAAACAGTATGAAAGGAACATTGAGATTGCCGCTGGGAGTACTTGCGGCAGAAAAGAGGGACATCACTCAGTTCGTGGTGTCAAAGACCAGGCCCACGAAAGAGTTCAACACCCCGATACGGGAACTCTTCAGTGCATATCGTTCGTGGCGGTTCCACACCCGCCGGGGGAACTCTCTTTTGTCGGTGGACGGCTTTGGGCGTTTGTTCCCAAAAAACTTTAAGAGAGCCTCTGTTTATCACGCTCCTTTGAAGAATACGATCAAGTGCGTGATTGGCCTTGAGGTGAAGGGATGAGCCAGGATCAATGGATCGCTTTTGGGTTGATTGCTCTGGGGATTCTCTGCATGATCGCGGGAAGTACCCCGTGACGAGAAAAAAGAAGGGAGACTTTTGGCTCGGCGTTTTTATTATTGGAGTCACTGCCTCCTATTTGTCCCTCATCGTGGTCATTCTCGTCAAATTTCTCATCTCCTTTTTTAAGTGGTTTATTGCGTGATCGCACTCAGGGCACATCAGCAAAAGGCAGTCGAGAGGGCCCGTACCGAAAAGAATCTGGCTCTCTTCTTTGAGGCAGGAACTGGGAAGACGGCGACGATTGCCCGTATCCTGGCCGAGGAGTTCAATAAGAACAAACGCATCTCAAATACTCTGATCTTTGCCCCCCTCATGGTCTGCAAGCAATGGCCCGAGGAGATTGCCAAGTTCACGGGTATCCCCCCCGATAAAATTCATGTGCTGACTGAGAGCGGGAAGAAACGAACTGAAAGGATGAAGGCGCTCCTGACGAAGACAGACGGCGCCATTGTGGTGACCAATTATGAATCAGTCCAAATCAAAGACTTCTATGCTGCTCTCCTCAAGTTTAGCCCCCGGATTGTTGTCCTCGATGAGTCCCACCGAATTAAGGACTCTCAGGCAACACGCTCGAAAGCTATCTACCCACTTACTCAATCCGCAGAACGACGTTTCTTACTTACAGGCACTCCTTGCCCCAACTCACTTCTCGATTTATTTGGACAGTACAAAGCTCTTGATCCGGGCATCTTTGGGGCCGGTTATTGGAGCTTTAAGCGGGCATATTTCTACGATAAAAACGCCGGACGACCTTTTTCATTCCCTGACTGGGTCCCCTTCCCTCAAGCCGCAAAAGAAATCGGCGCCAAGATCGAAAAAACGGCGGTGCAAGTCACCCGAAAAGAATGCTTAGATTTGCCCCGGCTTTCTCTCGTGCCCGTGCCCGTCGAACTGTCCACAGGGCAGAATAAGATCTATCAGGAAATGAAGAAGGAGTTTGTCACCGAACTCGCTGGTCAAGTCATGTCATCTGAATTTGAGATGGTCAAATCCATGCGGCTGCATCAGATTCTCGCCGGCTTCATCCAACCCGACGACCAGGACACCCCGGTGTGGGTGGAGGATCTCCCGCGCATGGATGCTCTGATGCAAAAGATCGACGAGATTGGAAACCAGAAACAGATCATCTGGACGGTCTTCCGTCCGACATACAAAAGGATTGCCGATGAACTCGAAAAACGCAAAATCACCTATACGTTCCTCACCGGAGAGCAAGTCGGCGACAAAGCGAAACAAGAGAGCAAAGATAGGTTCACGCGAGGCGATGCACAAATACTTATTGCGAACCCTGCGGCGGCTGGGGAAGGAATCGACGGGCTTCAAATTGCATCCTACGCTCACTTCTACATGCGAGGATGGTCATACCTACATTATGCTCAGGCTCTTGCCAGAAACTACCGAAGTGGCTCCGAGCAGCACGACAAAGTGGTACACTTTCACTATTTTGTCAAAGGAACAGTGGATGAGGTCATCACCACGGCGCTGATCTACAAGGAAAATGTGCAGGAGGCGGTGCTGAAGTGGGCGAAGGGTGCTAATCCTCTTGACTTGGCAAGTAGAATGTCACAGGATGCGGCTAAGGAGATACCAAAATGAGTAACTTAGCAGTGAATCAAGAAA
>CAINUH010000056.1 GCA_903853735.1 uncultured Desulfomonile sp.
GCTGTCATGGACACTACTGAGAATGCTACGTCGCAACGACACCGGAAGAATCAGCTTGATTGAAACAAGTGGCTGTCATGGACACTACTGAGAATGCTACGTCGCAACGACAACGGAAGAATCAGCTTGATTCCTTGTTATGATGAAAATACGGGCTCACATCCTGTCCGAAGACGTGTCTGGCAGTTGGTCCAATGCGAATGAACTCACTGCACCGCAAGTGCCGGAACTGCCCCATTCCGGAGTGACCGCCAGACGAATGCTCTTTTCAACCGGAGCTGAATAAATTACGATTTGTCAAAGAACGAGTTATATACTCTTATTCCTTTGCTTGGGCTTCTGTCAACACCTTTAGAGGCACGACCCGGTTGGAAAACGGAGTCCGTCTTACCCCCATGATGTTCTTGCGAATCGCTTTTTTGAAGTCCTTGCTCTTGTCGAAGTTCCTGATGAATCTCTGTGTTCCGTCCTCATAACAGACTACGCAACCTGCAGTGAGAATACAGTAGCTGTGGAAGCCGCATTGTGAAAGGTATTGTTCCAACGCCCTGCTGAAGTTTGTCTCCAAGTCTTTCAGGGAGCCCCTGTTATTGCCCCAAACCACACCTCGCTCAATTAATTCAGACTTGGGTTTAAAAATGGTCTTGTCCGCGGTTTTTAGGGAATAATTCTGCCGAATACCGGCAGTGCAAGGTTTCCCTCTATCGCATTGACCCGACCTCGTTGACGGATAGGCAATAATCATTCCACGGTTGGGTGGGTCAGTCATGTAACGGTGGCTTGTCTTCCCAGTCTGCCTGTCCAACCTCTGCGCGTCAATTTTCCCTTTGACACCCGGGTCAAGGCATTTGACACCAATAACAATCGGAATGTCTCCACCATCTTCATAAGCGAATTTCTCCAGGTCCAGTCTGCGGCGCATATCGCTCGGATGACGAGAAAAGCTGGAACTGCTTAGGCTATTGCGGACTGATTCTCGAAGCCATTTCTGCAAAGCTTCTGCTGCTGCCAGTCGGTCCTGAGATGCCCCAAATGCCTTCTCAACAGCAGAGCGAAGGGCGGTATGGTAGATTCTCTTAATCAGTTCATCAGGCTTCTTCTTACTTTTTTCATTCCTAAGCTCGTCGAATAAACTCTTTGCAGCAACCCTCTTCGTTGGCTTTTGCTCTTTCTCTGACCACCCATAAGGGTCCTGTTTGTGGGTCCCTGAGTCCTTCTGATTCCAGTTCATCATAGCCATTTCGACAGTCACGTAGCCGTTGGCATCTGTCGATTCAAAGCCTTGAACATACTGTTTCGGGTCCGGTAAAACAGGAATGCCGTCTTCTCCTGCCAATGGAGCCTTCGCCATAACTACTCGACGCCACGTCCCAAGAGTATGAAGATTCAGCCCCCGGGCTTCCAATGGACGAGAGTCCGGTAGCTTACACGCGAGAAGTATTGCGTCCAGCGCATGGTTTACAGGGTTCCCATTTCGGTCGTTTTGTTCCTTTTCTAGAGCCTTGCTGAACAAAGGATAAGCCACTCCCCGATACAATGCTGTATGCCGTCCACTCTTAAAAACAATTTTCGGTGGTTTCTTTTGGCTCGTGGAGAGTTTGGAATAGAGATACCTGGCAAACGGGCGAGGACCCCGCTGGGTCTGCACGATGGATGCAAAATTGTTGGCAATGAGACTGAGATATTTTTCTACTTCCCAGGACCTGTTCGGGTCTTTCATGAGTTTGAGGATTCCCTTTTTCTCGGTGTGAAGAAAATGCCAAGGTCTCTTGCTGGCTAGTTCAGTGAGATATTGCTCATAACGGACGTAGGCTTCTTCACTTATTCTAAGTGAGACATGGGAAGGAAGACTCGCCGATTTTTCAGCATTGCAGCTTGGGCAAGCGGGCAATATGTTCAGATAGCTGTCGAAGAAGAAATCTCGCCTCGGCAGGATGTGGTCTCGGTCCATGAGTGTATCAGACGGATTACCACAGTAAGCACATAGCCCCCCGAATTCGACTCGCAGCATCTCCTTATCATTGGGGAACCCATACATGGGA
>CAINUH010000057.1 GCA_903853735.1 uncultured Desulfomonile sp.
CGAAATGACAGGAACGTCAGGGGGGCAAATACCTGTGAGCAGGGAGTTGGGCGGCAACAGATTGGGCCTGAACGAGCGGCTTGCCATAATAAGCCTGCTCAGTGAGGAAGCGGGGCGCGGAGCCTCCCACTCACCTTTGGTAGGCGATCTGTTCGACGATCTTTGGAATCTCGTCGATGCGACTGTTTCCGGGGCGAAGATCGACCGATTGCATCCGGAAGCGACCAGAAGCGGCTCCAAGTTCTTCGAAATAAGCTCCAGCAACGGTGAGAGCCTAGGCCGACTAAACCTCTTGTACCTCAATAAGCCTATCCCCTGTTACTATCTTGTCTACGTGGAGGTAGCGACACCCTTCCGCAACAAAGGGCTCGGAAACCTGGTGCTGAAGGCCTTCAGGGATTTCCTGATTGAAAAATCCTCCGTGGGGATTCTAGACAACATAATACCGAGGAACGATCCAACGTTTGATGTCTACTCGAAGCTGGACTGGAAACCGGTTGAAACAATAACCGAGATCCCTGTTTCTGATGCTTCGGACTGCCTCTACATGATTTACGTACCACCTGCATTGGTAGGCAGGGGCTTGAAAGATCCGGTCCTGAAACTAATGCACCATCTGAGAAGGAAACGGACCGCTATTGAAATGAGAGAAAACGAGTTCATGGTCCTGCGAACTATAGAAGAGTTCAAGGATCTTTACTCGGCTCTTGGTACATACTTCTCGGACGGGCTGGGCAACAACGACACTGACCCTCTCATGCGATACATGTTTACCAGGTTCGTCACAAAGCTTTTGGGATTCAGGCGGAGAATCGGACGACTCCTCGGCTATACTGGAGGAGAGTCTCTTGATCAGATCGCCGTGGACGCATCGGTGCGAGAGTTGGCGGTCCAGTCATACGCGCCTCGATGGCTGGCAGATAAACCGTCATTCGTAGCTGGGGACCGTGAATTGTGGCTTCACCTTCCTGAAGTTCTCAAGAATCATCCTGCGCGTGTCATTGAGTCTTTACCGAACTATGGAAGGCCAAGTCTCATGTGGTGGCTCAAAGAGGTAGGTCGTTCTTCTACCGATACTCTCAGTATCGGCGATCTTCTCGAACTAGGCTTTGATCCGACACGTCTGAAGGAAATCACGCTTGAGACGCAAGATTTTATTTTTGAGCGGGTCCAGTTGAAAATGCTGGGGCAAGTACAAAAGAAGATGGACATCCTGGAGCGAATCGGGCCCAGGATGGAGGAATTCAGGATCGACGTCACCAGGCTTCAGAGCAATCCTCCGCTGCTCATAATCCGAGACCGCGGGAACGGCTATGTGTTGCGCCGCAAGGTGCCGGGAATCCATTGGGAGGAAGCAGTGGAGCAGCTCAGGACCGATCCGGCGCTGAAAAATTTCAACGCAGCTCTTGGTGCCGATAAGACCGTGGGATCAGTGATTGGAAAAGCCTCAGATTTGGTGACATCCCTTTTGGACACTGCAGAACAAACCGTTTTGGACCCTTCGAATTTTTTTGTGTCGTGGAACCTGGAATCAAACCACCCTATAATGAGTGTCGACGTCGGCGGAGCAAGCCCTGAGACTGTCTGGATCGCGTAGCCTGAGTCGGATGGGCACGGCCGATTCCATATCAACCGATTCCCCCAAAAAAAAGCCCGACCGGTGAGTCGGACTTGGAGGGTATGTATGATACCCGGTCGGGCAATAAATCGGGGGAGGAGAGGGACGAGACCGGCTAGCGAAACCTCAGAAGAGGAACCCGATCTTCAGGAAGGCTCCATCCATGGATGTGCTCATGGTCTCCATGTCCTTCTCCTTTTTCATGTTCACGTACTGATACCCGCCTTTGACAAATCCGAAACGACCAGTCTTGATGGGGATCAGGTATGTAAGGCCCGCTTCAGCCTCGTAGCCCAGGGAGTCGTCCAGGAAGGCGAGGCCGGCCTTGCATTCCAGGGCAAGGGTATTCCCACGGTAGTTTCTCAAACACTTGTTGAACTCGAGACCAAGGACCGCCAGGTTCTTGTTGTCGCTCCACACTACGGGTATGGCTGACCCAGCGCCCGTCCCTGCTCCGCCCACCACCAATTTGTCCTCAATGTGTAACCAGTCCGCATAGAAGCTGGTAAGGCTGTTGTTGGTGTAGCTCAGGTTCACGAGTAGACCGGCTCGGTGCTGGTAGCGGTCCCATTTTGAACGTACCTGGGAACCACCGGCAAAGCTCTGTCCGCCAAAGTTGAAGCTTGATGTTGCAGTTGACGTGGTTTTCAGAGTCATCGGCGAAAAGGAGTACCGAAATCCAAAGGAAGGTCTGAACTGGTACAGGGCCTCGACTGACCACAAGATGTTTGCGCCGTGTTTGAAGCCCAAATGGTCTTCAAAATCCACCAGAGTGGGCGTAAACCCCGCGATATGGACTTCTTTTCGGGCCGTGCCCCGAATTCTCGCAAAAAACAGTTTAGGGCCGATAAAAAACTGGCCTTTCGCCGGGGCGGGCAGCAAGCAGTCCGGACCCCATGCTACAGGGTTGTACCGCGATAGCGCTTCGAATCCGGAAGTAAGACCTGTAAAAGGTTTCACTTTGGTAGCTGTAGGTGAAGGCGGCTTTACTTTCGCGATTCCCTTGAAGGCTGCTGAGTAGTCTATGCCGGCACCGATGGCTGTATCGTTTTGCCCAGAAGCCGACTCGGCTAATGCCACCGCTATCCACGCTGTGACAATAACAGTCAATAGAAACAAATATTTAATAGATGTTCTTAACATAACACCCTCCCTCAGGGTTCTAATGTCTTGCAATCGGGAGAATAGACTAAAACAAAATTAAGTCAAGAAAAAATCATTTAGTATTAAAGTATTAATTAAAAAAGCTAGAAAATAGTTTAAACAAATGCTCTTTCATGTGAATTTTAGCTTTGATCCAGACTGAAAACAATGCGCGCTCCGCATGTTTTCTCTATGGATATTGAATCTACATGCACTAACTCATTGCCATAACTGGATATATTGTCCCCCCTCCCTCACAATATTGACACGTGTCCGACACTCGTTATGAGCCGGCACAATCACCAACTTGATATTTAACGTTTAAGATATTGATTTGTGAGGTTAAAAAACGTGATATACGGCAGGTCGGTCGTGCTCACCGGCGTCCTAATTATTCTACTTCGCTGTAATAATTATCTATTGGCCTTCGGGGCGCATGCCCGAATATTCGAAAACTTGCCAGACCCCATATCTGGAGTCTGAAACGGAGAGACGTCCACAAGACCCCGAGACCGTAAGTTACAGATCTGCGGAAGTTGATGGAAGAGGCTTCCGGGAAGTAGCGGGTGGGGCAGGATATCTCCCCCACATTGAAGTTGTAGAAGATGGCCTGTGCAAGGAATTCGTTATCAAACAAGAAATCATCGGAGTTTTGATGAATGGGCAATTGTTCCAGTACTTGCCTGGAAAATGCCCTGTACCCCGAATGAAACTCCGACAACTTTGAGCCGAGAAACAGGTTTTCCGCAAGAGTCAGAATCCTGTTAGAGATATACTTATAAATGGGCATCCCGCTTTTTCTTGCTCTTCCGCCAAGTATTCTTGAGCCCAACACAACGTCATATTCCCCGGAAGTTATCATGGCGGCCATTGCCGGCACCAGTTTAGGAGAATATTGATAATCCGGGTGGAGCATCACTATGACATCTGCGCCGGATTTGAGTGCCTCGGCGTAGCACGTTTTTTGATTCCTACCATAGCCGTAGTTCCTGTCGTGCAGAAAAGAGCGTATTCCCATTTCTCGGGCTAGGGTCAAGGTTTCATCCGAACTGAAATCATCAACTAAGAGGATGTCGTCAACTACTTGGCGATCCAGTTCACAGACCGTCACCCTGAGAGTTTGCGCCGCATTGTATGCCGGCAGCACTACTATTATCTTTTTGCCGTCAAGCATAGCAGTTTATACGTTCACCTTAAATTCAGGCGACAACGGTCCAGCCGGGTGCTCTATGAACGTAATGCCCTTTTGGAAACGGGATGGCAGGTCTATTCCCCCGGCGTCTCGAGTTGCTTTTTGCGGTTACGCAAACCGATCATTTCAGAAACGATAGAGACTCCTATTTCTTGGGGAGTTTCTCCACCTATGGGAAGGCCGATAGGGGCATGGACTCTTTCAAGGTCATGTCGAGTAAAGCCTTCGTTGAGAATGGCCTGATATATTATACCAATCTTCCGTCTGGATCCTATCATGCCGATGTATCCCGCATTCGTGCGAAGGGCCTGGGAAAGCACTGTCCTGTCGTGGGCATGTCCCCGAGTCACGATCACCATGTAGGAGTCTTCGTCTATGTTGAATTGTGATACAACGTGCTCAAAAGATTCGATGACTCGAATCTCATCAGCGTCGGCGATCCGCTCTCGATTTGCAAATTCCTCACGATCATCGAGAACCACGACCCTGAAGTCCACGTACGCCGCCAGGTGCGCAACACATTCACCTACATGACCTGCTCCAAATATGTAAACTGTGCCCTTCGGTCGCACCCATTCAAGCAATACCGGATGGTCCAATCCAGACGGCTCCAATAACTGGGCGGGTTTCAATAGCCTATCTTGCGGCATCGCGTTCAAGGCTATTTCGTCATTATTAAATCCGCCTATTCTTGCTCCATGTCTATCGGCGAGGAGATGATTCACCGGAATCGAACTAGCTCCTCCCAGTGGAATATCAATATTTGTGAAAAAATAACCTGATTCTCTAGCCCTAGCTAATCGCAGCACGTGTCCGAATATTTCGTTTTGGATTATGTCCGAGGCGCTCACAAACTCAACCAAAACCTCGGCCTCGCCTCCGCAGATCATCTCTTGAGAGTGAGAATCCTTTCCCTGAAAAGCAAAAAGAACACGGTAGGATGTGGCTTCTTGCAGTGCTGACAACGCGAATTTCTGCACATTCGCTTCAAAGAGCCCCCCGCCAATGGTGCCCACTATCCTGCCGTCACGACGGACCAGGAACCTGGTTCCTACGTGTCTGGGTGATGATCCCGTCACGGCGAGTATTGTCGCAAGCACAAAGTCTCTGCCACGTTCAAATTCTTCTACCGCTGCTCTCCAGATCAATAGCATGCGTTTCCTTTATCAAAATATGTTTTATCGACGAATACCCACAAGCTTGACCAGCCCTGAGAGTTCCCGGCACGGCCTGGAATTTGAACTCGCCTCGGCTCCTCTCAGACCCGATCCAACGGTTCAGGGATCTCTTCACCAGTACGTTCTACCCCGTACCCCCCCAAAGCCAATACCCGATTCTTAAATGACCGGCTTCTCATGACCTCAAGCAGGGTCAGAATCTTGTCGTCGTTCAAAAACTCAAGCGGAATTACAAGATCATACTGTTCGGTTGCCACTGGAACAAAATCTAGTCCCAAGGCCCGTGCAGCAGCCAGGACTCCCATCCCGACATCGGCCACACCCGAAAGAACAGCGACAGCCACTGAAGTATGAGTGTATTCCTCCATGTCGTAGCCCTTCACATGCCGGGAATCCAAACCTGCCAATTGGAGGTGATAATCCATAAGTACTCTTGTCCCGGAGCCGGCTTGCCGGTTAATGAAGGTCACATCGTCTCGGACCAGATCCTCAAATCCTCGAATTGACTTGGGGTTACTCTTCGGAACGATGAATCCCTGCTCTCTCATGACAGCGTGGATCACCTTGACCGGAATCTCAGGAATGTAGCGTCGAATGTATGACCAATTGTAATCGCCCGTGGTCACGTCGAGCAGATGTGATGTGGCAAGATGGGCGCTGTGGTTTTTCAACGCCAGCAGTCCCCCGAGACTGCCCACGTGGCTGGATGAGACAAACAAGTTGCTTGGTATAAGTTCATCAGCGAGAAGATCCAAAGTCAGATCGTGGCTTCCGATAATTACAACCGTCCGGTCTATCTTATCCGGGTGTTGCAATAACTCCACACTGATTTCGGAGGCTTGTTCGATGCCCTCGCTCCGGGCGGGAATCCTGATAATGCCGTCGGCCCTGGTTAGAGTGGTAATCGACCCGGCGCCACGGGGAAGGGGAGCCGCGACAACCCGTTGTCCCACTTTGCCTAATTTTACCCTGAAGAACTCCTCCCTGCCCAGCTTGGACGGGATCTTTCTGGCAGTAACGGCTGTGATGGCAGGTCTGCGATGACTTGAAAGGCCCTGCATGGCGGCCAGGACAGGTAATCCGAACACTTCAAACGACAAAATGGCGGAAACAGGATATCCAGGGTTTCCAATAACCGGTTTGTCCTCAACTACTCCCAGGATAGTCGGCTTACCAGGCATCATGGCAACACCGTGAACAAGGACTTCGCCAAGTTCTCCAATAGCCGCAGCAGTATAATCTTCACTGCCGGCAGACGACCCTGCATTGACTACCACTAGATGGGAATCGGATCGGACTCCTGAAAGGACGGCGGTCTTTACCAGGTCGAATTGGTCGGGCACGATGGAGTGCCTGATCGCGGTGCCACCGGCATTCTCTACCAGGCCGGCTAGTACCACAGTGTTAAATTCGAAGACCGACCCTGGTGGGGGCGCTGCTGCCACAAAATCTTCTGTGTCGATCAATTCTGATCCCGTTGGAATTAAAAGTACCCGGGGTTTTTGTACAACCTCAACTGAAAAGACACCTCCAGCCAAAAGGGCGCCCTGGTCGTAAGCCGTTATTGCATGATGCGCCGACAGAATCATCTCAGATGCCACGAAGTCTTCCCCGACTCGTCGCACATTTTCCCAAGGTACCAGGGCCTTCTCTATTTCAAATTCCAGCTCGTTGAGAAAATTGACGTTTTCAATCATGATAACGGCGTCGGTGGCTTCTGGAATGGGAAGGCCAGTGTTAATCGGCCATGCGCTGATGCCGATTTTCAGATGGATCACCCGGTCAGGACCTGCTCCGAAGGTGCTTCTCGCCTTTACTGCAAATCCATCCATCGCAGCCGTGTGGAAGTTCGGAGATGAAAGCCCGGCAAAGACCGGCAAAGCCGTCACCCGCCCCTTGGCGTCGGTGACAGGCACCGTTTCAGATCCTGGAAAGTTTTTCCTGGACAGACGGCTCAAGAAGATTGCGAGCGCGTCTTCCGGACTCTTCATGTCTAGGTATATGTTCCTTCTCACTGTTGTCCTCGATCCAGTTAGCAAAAAGATTAACCGTGACCAGGTCCCCCTTGTACAGCCCCTCACTGCCCTCATCGATTACGGCAAACCCGTCAGCCCGGACCATGGCCGAAATGATGCCGGATTTTGCAGGAATGGGCACAGCCATCATTTTACCCTCTTTAAATCGAAGCCGAACTCTTACGAAATCCGTCCTGCCTTCTTTGGACGGAACATTTCGGCTAAGAAAGGCCTGAAAAGTAGGTCTGAGAAATGGAGTCAACACGTCCTCTCCCGACATCCGGCGAATGAGCGGTACTACGAATTGTTCGAAACACACCATGGCACTGGCCGGATGACCAGGAAGACCAATCACGGGATATGGGCCTACCCGTGCAACAATTAGAGGTTTTCCAGGGGAGATCGAAACGCCGTGAAAAACGATTTCAGAATCCTCAAAAGCCTGAATGGCCTCGATCACAAGGTCTCTGTTACCCATGGAGCTTCCCCCGGAAATCAGCAACAGATCAGCTCTCTCCATGCCCAGACGGATCAGGGAAGACAGATCCTCAATCCGATCCGCTGCAATTCCCATCCACACAGGTTTGGCAAAAGATTCAATTATGCCTGCAGTAAGGGTGTACCGGTTGACGTCTCTGACACACCCCGTTGGAAGCTCTTCATCAACCGGAACTATTTCGTCGCCTGAACTTATAACGGCGACTCTGACCGACTTGAAAACTTTCAGAGAAGAGCGCCCGATTGCTGCCAGTAAACCCAGATCCTGCGGCCGAAGTCTGCGTCCGGACCTCAGCAGAATCTCTCCAGTTCGAATATCTTCTGCTTTTCTGATTACATTATCGAATGGCGCCACAGCCTTAAGCACCTCGATGGTGTCGTGACCCAACTCTTCGGTATGTTCCAGCATTACGACGGCATCGGCATTAGCGGGTAACGCGCCGCCGGTCCATATACGCACTGCCTCGCCGTGTCCAAGGTTCAAGCTCGCGATTTCGCCCATCGCGGCCTCACCGCTGACACCAAGCATCGTGGGCGAGGTCTCGGTCGCTCCAAAAGTGTCGGAACAGCGGACAGCGAAACCGTCCATGGTGGAACGGTCAAAAGAAGGTACGTCTTCCGACGATTTGATCGTCTCCGAGAGGACACGAAATACGCCCTGATCCAAAGGGATATCCTCAGCCTCAAGGGGACTGAATATCCGTAATCGCTCTCTGGCTTCGTATGGGGGCAGTACCTTAAGAAAGGGCTTGTGCATGGATCGTCTCTCTGATCTGGGTTTGCCGGCTATGGACAAGGCAAGCATAACAGGACCTTGAGGTTGTGTCAAAAATGTCTGAACCCAACTTGGTGAGAGACGTGGAATTTCAACTCGAACAAGCCCCGGCGATCTGATATTCTCAAAGTTGATACACTGCTCGGAACAGTCAACCGAATTTGATCTTCAGGGGGCGCGCATGAGCACAAACTTAAGTCAAAGAGTGCTGGGTTATCGTTGGGTGATTTTCTGGATGATGGCCTTGGCGTTCGTATTTGTGTATTTTCACAGGCTCTGTCCGGCAGTGGTGGCCCTGGATCTTCAGAAGGACCTTCAGACAACAGGTGGATTCATGGGGCTTCTCGCGTCGGCCTATTTTTATCCCTATGCGATTATGCAGTTTCCAGCAGGGCTTCTATCGGATTCTCTGGGACCGAGAAAGACGGTCACCTTCTTCTTGGTGTTTGCCGGTTTAGGAAGCATTATTTTCGGCATGGCCACGGGGGTGGAGCTTGCGGTGGCAGCGAGAATTATGGTGGGATTCGGAGTGTCAATGGTTTTTATTCCGGCCATGAAGATCCTTTCACAATGGTTTCGGATACGTGAATTTGCGTTTATGACTGCTATTCTGAATACCATGGGAGGCGTGGGCGCCCTGACGGCTGCCACGCCACTGGCCTTGATGACAGGGTGGCTGGGTTGGCGTGTTTCTTTTGGAATTGTCGGAGCCGGTACTCTTGTAATAGCAGTGCTTGTTTGGGAGTTGGTACGTAACAGACCACAGGATCTGGGTTGGCCCACTCTGGCTGAAATAGACCATATAGGACCCGGGACCAGCGCGGCTCCGCTGGTGATCCCGATCTGGGAAGGTGCTCGCCG
>CAINUH010000058.1 GCA_903853735.1 uncultured Desulfomonile sp.
AGTAGCGGCTTTTCCCGCGTTGCGCCAAAACGGATACGCGATGAGACCGAGAAAGATGATAATTCCTATGATTACCTTGCCAGAATTATACATCCTCGTCCTCCTCCCCGTCCGGTTTAAAGGGTTCGCCGCGCAGATCGAGGGTCCGTTCGTTCTCGCCCTCCATTATCAGGGCATTTGCGAGAAGTTCGTGAATTCCCCCGACTTCTACATCCGGGGCCCAGTAGTGCATCATGGCCGTCAGCGTAGCCCGGTCTATAGCGCACATGCACAGCAGCCTGTTCACGTCGTGCTTGTCCCGAACATGCCGAACCGCATTAGCCCTGGGGAACCCACCCCTCATTCTCATCTCCATGTTCTCGTCATTGCCGAGACCTGCCCCGCCTCCACAACAGAAAGTCTGCTCTCTGATGGTATTCTCAGGCATTTCAAAGAAGTTGTTGCAGACATTCTGGATGACGTATCGCGGTTCATCCATGAGTCCGGCAGCTCTGGCAGGGTTGCACGAGTCATGGTAAGTGACCCTGAATTTTTCGTTCCTGCCGGGATCTAACTTCAGCTTGTTGTTCTTGATGAGATCTGAAGTGAATTCAGCGACATGGACCATCTTGGTTGATTTGGAATTCTCGAATTTTGTCCCGGTTATGGGTGAAACAGGCTCTTCGAGAAAGTCCGCAGGACCATTCATGGTGTCCATGTACTGGTGAATGACACGCCACATGTGGCCGCACTCGCCTCCAAGAATCCATTTAACCTTCAGGCGCTTGGCCTCAGCATAGATCTTGGCGTTGAGCCGCTTGATCATCTCATGTGAAGTGAACAGTCCGAAGTTTCCACCCTCCGAAGCGTAGGTGCTCCACGTATAATCAAGGCCGATCTCATGGAACAGCATCATGTAGCCCATGCACGTGTATGTGCCCGGGTCTGCAAAATAATCTCCGGAAGGTGTTACAAAGAGTATTTCGGCGCCTTTCTTGTTGACGGGTAAATCAATCTTGACACCCGTTAGGTCTTCGATGTCGTCCGTCATGAACTCCCACATGTCGGTAAGTCCATGCGGCGGAATACCCAAGTGATTACCGGTTCTGAAACAATTGGCAGCGGGTTCGATTACCCAGTTGATATTCAAGCCCACAAGGTTGAGAAGTTCTCGCCCTATCATGGTGATTTCCGCTGTATCTATGCCGTAAGGACAAAAAACCGAACACCGGCGGCATTCAGTGCATTGGAAGAAATAGTAGAACCATTCCTTGAGCACATCGATGGTCAGTTCTCTTGCTCCTGCAAAACGCCCCAGCATTTTCCCGAGTAACGTGAAGTCGTTTCTGTAAACAGACCGGATCAGCTCGGCCCTCAGCACAGGCATGTTTTTTGGGTCGCCCGATCCTATGAAAAAGTGGCACTTATCCGCGCACGCGCCGCACCTCACACAAATATCCATGAACAGTCGGAAGGAGCGGTACTTGTCGAGCCGTTCCTTGAATCCTTTAAGGATAATTTCCTGCCAGTTGTCGGGCAGTTTCCAATCCTCATCGGTTGGAGACCACTGTCGGGGGTTGGCAAGATCAAGGTATTTAAGCTTTTTCGGCGCCCCAGGGTAGCTGTAAGTCCCTTCTCGGAAATCGACGGGGGTGTCCATCCACGGCGTTTCTGGAGTGCGCTTCAAATCTATGTTCATCAATCCTTGCGGATCAGGCAGTTTATCCAGTGACATTGTTACTCCTTATCCACCGGGATTCCGGCCTCTTTCATCTTGGCCCTGAAATCGTCCTCGTACTCTTCGTATGTATGGACCTTAACCGGATAATTCCAGGGGTTGATGTACCTTTCACTTCGGTTGTTGTTAAGCATGTTTCGCGTTGGACTGAGGAACACTCCGCCCGCGTGCATCAATTTGCTGAAGGGAAAATATACGAGCAAAACGCTGACGAGAAACAGATGGACGTAAAAAATGGGGCCGATACCGGCTGGGACCGTTGGATGAAACGTGAACAGCCCCATTGCCAGTTCCTTCACACCCAACAGATCTACTTTCCAGACATTCCGCATGAGCACGCCGGAAACTGCAATTCCCAGGATGAGAAACAGCGGGAAATAGTCTGCTACCAGCGAAATGTAGCGAATCTGAGGAATTGCAACCCTTCTCAGGAACAAATACGTGGCTGCGGCCAGAAACGCTATGTCCGTCAGGAAAAAAGTCGGCACGAGAATTTGAAAGAAGCCGTCCACACTTGAGAGAAGCACCACGAATGAGGGCACCGGTTCGATAAAGAATCGAAGGTGCCTGATGATGATGGTGAGAAAGGAGTAATGAAAGAGAATGCCTGCAAGCCACAACCATTTGGCTGAACCGTAAGTTACCGTCGGCCCGTCTCTCAGTTCAGCTTTCGTGTTTCTGAAAAGAGAGCGGAAGAGCAGGACCTCCAGCGCCATCCTACCTATCAGCCCCCAAGTGTTATAGGGACTCTCCAGGTTGTCAGCTTTGATCCATGGAAGCGATTTCCCTTGACCACAGGTTGTGGGAATGCGGAAGGGAACCGGCACCATGGCCCATCGCACAATGCGGTAAACAAACCCAATGACAAAAATGGCCATAGCCACGTAGGGTATAACAACCCCGAACAGTGTGCTCAACCCTATCGTTCCCACCCCAAAGAAGGATATCACGACAAGCGCCAACACTAGGATCAGGGCTGTGAACAGGGAAGACCATGCGTTCATGCCACCACCTCGATTGATGTTGCTCCTTTTTATTTTCGTCTCGCGAATGTCACCATTCGTGAGGCATCCCGTATTTTTGACAAGCTCTATCTAAAATCCGAGACGTCCGATTGCGGATCTCGGTTGCCCTAATTTCATAAATCCTTTCACGACATTGCATGTAGATGTCGAAGGCAAGCAGCGCCAAATTATCGATTCTGGACTCAAAAGTCAACAATTCGCGAGCCGGTTCATTGTGCTGAATCTCCCGATCCAAGGCCTCTCGCACTGCTCTCTTGAGAAGAAAAATGAAGCCGACCGCATGAGCGGGCGAAAACTCTTGAACAGCTCTTATCCTGACAATGTCGTCAAGAAGCAGGCAGATCTCCTCTGACTGCGAATCCACCCCCTGCACGACACCGTCGTACAGTTTTTCCACCGCGTTTGAAATCGTAGAACCTACCGGATTTGCAAAGCGGTTTCCCTGAGTCATGAGAAACTTGGAGCTGTCGGGAGGGTAGGTATCGAAAATAAGCTCCAACCAGCGTTTCACTATTTGGGATCTTTTTTTTTCGAGCAAGTCTTTCAGCATTCGGACTTACTGCTCCCTATCGTCGAATATTTCAGGCTGTCTTAAAGTTCGGACAGGCCTTTTAACGAAGAAGACCCGGTTTTCACCTGGCCGCTCAGCTTTTTACGTCAGCCGATTGTTGTCCAGTTTCCGGCGTGGGTTTGAACTCTTCGTGTCATCACCCTTGCCTTCGGAATGGATGGAGCACCGGGAAGAAAGAACGACCGTTTCCCAACTGCTCGTCAGCGACGGCGTCGAACCGTACTTAACGACTACCAATGGCTTCAGTACTGTTTTCCTTGTTGGCAGCCACTTGTTCAGCGGCATGGCGGAAAGAATACCAAAGTGTTACAAATACATGTGCTTACCTCGGTTGTCAAGCCTTTTGCGAAATTTTTCAATAGGAATCGGGAAGCGGCTAATTTTTGAAACTATGCTATGATTCGACAGTACATTCGAACACCAGGCCAAAAGGGGAAGACGATGATGAGATTTACAGGAATAAACCACTTGGCCATGGTGACCGGCGACATGGACATGACCATACGTTTCTGGAGGGACCTTCTCGGAATGCGTCTAATCGTCGGCACAGGGAGACCAGGATATAGACATTACTTCTTTTGGGAGTCGCTTTGAAATGAACATAGCCTTTGATGTGGATGGAGTAGTACTTAAGTCGATTGAAGTGATACTGGATTCAATCAATAGAGCCAAGGGGCTCACTATATCTCCTGAAGACCTTGCCGCATGGGAGCTTGAACCGCTGGGTCTTGACGCCCGAACTTTGAATGACGCCGTTACTCATCTGTACGCACAACCACGGGTTGAAGCGTACGATGGAGCTGTTCAATCCCTGTCACGAATATACAGGGCGTACGGAAAGCCGCTACTATTCATCACGGGGCGGTCCGACCCAGCGACCGCTCAAAGGCAACTTGAAGCCCTCCCATGGAACCATTCAGTTCCTGAAATGATGGTCACCGGTGGAAATCGGGATAAAAGAATTTATCTGGCTGATAACGAGGTAGATTTTATAATTGAATACGATGTCAGACACGTTGATGATTATATGGCAGAAGGATTTAGGGTCGGACTGATGCTTCAGCCGTGGAATCGTCGTTCAAAAAAACCGGTTACAATAAAATTCAACGGCTGGCATGACCTTGAAAATTGGTTTATGGAGATTTTTCCGAGAATGAAAAGGCAGGAGGCTGGAGGAAGCCTCGCTCAGTCCGGAAACCTCGGTTGAAGGCCTTGGAGTGAGCAGAATGCTGGTCCTGGGCATAGAAACCTCGTGCGATGAGACCGCGGCCGCGGTGGTTCGTGACGGGACCGAAATCTTGTCCAGTGTAGTAGTGTCCCAGATCGATGTACATGCTGAGTTCGGCGGAGTTGTGCCGGAACTGGCATCCAGAAAACATTCCGAGGCCATATCCCTCGTGCTGGAACGTGCCCTGAACGACGCGGGCATAATCCCGAAAGGCATAGACGGGATAGGAGTGACCAGGGGGCCGGGCCTGATAGGATCGCTTCTCGTCGGAATAGGGGCGGCAAAAGGAATGGCATTGGCCCTTAATCGTCCACTATGCGGAGTCAACCACTTACACGGTCATCTTTTTGCCCCTTTCCTGGAGCGAAAGGACATAACATTTCCTTTTGTCGGCATGGTGGTCTCAGGAGGACACACGAGCCTCTACCATCTTCATGGACCTTTGGATATCGAAATCGTCGGCCGGACCCGTGATGATGCGGCAGGGGAGGCTTTTGACAAGGTAGCCAAACTTCTGGGCTTGGGATATCCGGGAGGCTCCATTATAGAGGATTTGGCTGGAGGGATAGATCCGGGCGTTCTGAAATTTCCCAGAGCACTCATGGAAAAGGGCAGCTTGGATTTTTCATTCTCAGGCCTCAAAACTGCCGTACTGAGACGGGTAGAGCAGATCCTGGGGGTCCGGCATCGCACGGACAGGACAGGCAGCTTTCATCCACTTGTGCCGAAAGGACTTTCCGAATCTGCTGCCGGGGAGATGCGAATAATCGCGGCCGCGTTCCAGGAAGCGGTTGTCGAGACGCTTGCAGTGAAGGCCTTCAGGGCTGCGGAGAAGTTCGGGGTGGACCGGCTCGTTGTCTCGGGAGGTGTTGCAGCAAATGGAGCGTTGCGTCAGCAGATGCGGCAGGAAGGCGCCCGCCGCGGAATCGAGCCAATTTTCCCCTCTGTGGCTTTGTGCACGGACAATGCAGCCATGATTGCTTCCAGGGCCTATACTCTATTGACCGCGGGCTTGCATGATGACTTGCACTTCGGGGCTATGAGCCGCTGGTAACACCCAGACGCCCGATTGGTCAAATCTCCTGCTCAACAGAAAGGGTGAAACATGGAACACGTGAAAAAGAGGATGCTGTATGACGCGAATGCGATTGGTGCAAGAGTGCAGGAATTGGGCAAACAGATCTCAGAGGACTGTCCCGAGGGCAATCTGCTGCTGATTGGAATACTTAAGGGTTCGTTCGTCTTTTTGGCGGACTTGGCCCGGAGTCTATCCCTGCCTTGCCAAATCGACTTTGCAAGGATCTCCAGCTATGGCACAGCCACCGTTAGCAGCGGTGAACTCAAGGTGATCATGGATGTGGGTATACCCGTCAAAGATCGTCACGTTATTCTTGTCGACGACATTGTTGATTCAGGACTTACCCTGAGTGAATACCGCAGGCGTATTGAATTGAGTAATCCGAAATCCTTGAAGATCGCCGCCATGATTGACAAGACTGCTCGCAGAGAAAAGCATGTTCATTTGGATTACTATGGATTTAGGATTGATGACGGGTTCTTGGTGGGATATGGTTTGGACTGGGACGAGAAGTTCCGCAACTTAGGGGGAATTTACGTCATAGAGCCATGATTGTTCGCAACATCCTCGACATATTCCGATTCGTAGTTTCTCTATTCACGAGAACCCCGGCAGAGTCGCCCAAGCCTTATTATTATTCACGCAGATGAATTGCTTGTCAAGCCGGATCAAGTTAAAAAAAGTGCTCTAAATGGCTACAGCAATAGCTATGACTCTTATTGCCGGCTCCATTAGGTCATCCTTTCAAGAATCGTCGGCCATAGTAGTATTAACCTCTTGACAAAAAATGAAAAACAGGTTTGACTAAATATTGGCACCATGCTTTTCCAAACACTGTGCGAATCGAATAACATGGCTTAAATAAGTGATAATTAGACAATATGTGGCCAATGTTTCGTTTAGTGCTCAATTATTCATTCAAAAGAAATTACGTGCTTGCTCCAGGCGGCAATCGCCCAGGACGAATCGCACCAGAGGAACAATAATATGGAACAAGGGACTGAAATGAACTCCTGTGGGGAATCGTATCACCCCGAGGCCCCGTACACAGAAATACTTTCCGGATTTGGGGGTGACCGCCGACATCTGATCGGCATCCTGCAGGGGGTTCAGGAAAAACTGGGATATATTCCGGAAGAAGCCTTCAAGGTGATTTCAAATAGGCTGAAAATCTCCGAGAATGAAATTTTCGGTGTGGCCTCGTTCTATAGGCAGTTCAAGTTCGTCGAATCCGGGAAATGTGTCGTGAAGGTTTGTATGGGAACAGCGTGCCACGTGAGGGGTGCGCCCAACATCCTTGCCGGGTTCACGCGGAAGCTTCACATACAGCCTGACCAAACGACAGAGGACAAACTGTTTTCTCTTGAAACCGTCAATTGTGTTGGCGCCTGTGCACTGGGTCCGGTTGTCGTGTTCGGTGGAGTATATCGTGGACAAGTGCTGGTCAAGGACGTCGAAGAACTCATCGAGAAGTTCCGCTCCCAATACGGGCAGGAAGGCAGCGTCGGAACATGAACAGCAAAGTCCAATTTCACCGGCTGGAAGAAATCAGATCTGAGATTCTGCAATCGAGAGCAGGGCGGAAATCGTTGATAACTGTTTGTGGGGGAACAGGTTGCACTGCTCAAGGGTCGTCCGAGATTGTGGTCGCCTTAACAGATGAGATCCGCAAGCAAGGTCTCGAACAATCAGTTGTGATCAGGACTACGGGATGTCACGGCCTCTGCGAAAAGGGCCCCATAGTGGTCATCCATCCGGAAGGTATTTTTTATTCAAGGATGACGGTGAAAGATGTGTCTGAGGTCGTCGAGGAAACGCTGGCAAATAATCGTGTTGTTGAGAGACTCCTCTACACTGTTCCGAAGACGACTCAAAAGGTTATATACGAGAAGG
>CAINUH010000059.1 GCA_903853735.1 uncultured Desulfomonile sp.
AGCTATCCGCACCCACCCAGTTCGGCCTGACCGCGACCCCAATTCGCCAAATTTGGGTTGAGTCGAAGACACTCAAGTGCGCCCTATTTGGCCAAATTCGTTGCTTCCCGTTGGGTCAGGCAGTGCTGCCGGAAAGACACGTTCGAGCTGCTCCGCTACGCCTGCACCCACCACACGGACGGAGAGACCACCACGGACCCGACCATCGGGTGCTGCTGGGACGCCGACCGTCTCGACCTGGGCAGAGTGGGGATTGAGCCAGAGGCTGAGTACCTGAGTACCTGAGTACTGCCGCTGCTAGGGCACAGAAGTAGCTATCGACCCACCCCGGGCGTTATTCGACTGGGAGGAAACGGAAGGCAGGAGGCCAGTCCTGCCCTGAAAGGATTAACCACACCCGACGGGCGTGCCCTTAATAATCGATCTTCACTGCTCGGCCAGAATTGTTCATAAATCGAATACTGACAAGTCCATCTCGCTTTTTCGTGACTGGATGGTAGGTCGCCCCTATATAGTTCCAAATCTCACATGGTCCATCCATCGTGGCGGCACCAGTTGTTGACTGAGGGGACCCCAATAAGGCTACGACCTCCCGCTGAGTTTTTCCCATCACAGCGTTATTAAATGCGTCCCGGCTCATTGATCCATCCGAACTAACCCCAATCTCCCTGAGGGCTTCGATGGCATCTTTGTCGCCTCGTGAAGCTGCTTTGCGATACCACTTGATAGCCTCTCTCTTATCTTGGGGACCTCCCATTCCACCCATGTAGAACATGGCAAGCCGAACTTGGACATCAAGGTTGCCTGCTTCGGCGGCCCTTTTATACCAATACCGTGCCTTGTCTCTCATCCCTGGGGCATCAGACATACCCCCTAACAAATCCATGGCCTCTCCATCTCCTTGGTCGGCGGCCTTCCGTGCCCACTTTTCTGCTAGGGCCGAGTCAGTTTTGACCCCTTTGCCCCACCAATAGGCTTCTGCGACGGCGTATTGTGCCTTAGCAAATCCCTGCTCGGCAGCAAGTTGATAGAATTTCATGGCAAGAGCCAAATCCTTTTGCATTCCTATGCCTTCTTCATACATCGTCCCAACTTCATACTGGGAAGCGACATCTCCTTGTTCCGCCGCCTTCAGGAACCACTTGAAGGCCAAAACCTCATCTTTCGGAACATCTGTACCTGCTGCATACTTCTCAGCCAAGGCCGCCTGCTCCTTGGGGGTCGTTGGATGCAGACGCTGGTACTGACGATATTGAATCGTGCCTATCCAGGCTGCTCCTAGTGTAATAGCTGCACCCAGTATAATGACCCACCACTTCTTTGGGATGAGTGTTGTTAATTGCTTACCTGGATGTGTAATCTTAGAGGACTCTTGGGAATACGGTTCGCTTGGCGGAATCTCTATGGTCCGGGGTTCTAGCTTTTCTCCACATGAAGAACAGAAAATAGACTCTGTACCTACGTCCTTACCGCATTTTGGACAATACATAGTCCGTCCTGAAAAAGTGGGGTCTGACCTCACGCGACGGCTCCCAGCGAACCGGGAATTGGCAGAAGCGGATTCAAGGTTGCAGTGAGCCAGGCCCAAATAAGCGCAAAAAGTCGCCTGAGGTGGGCGAGGATCTTCCTCAGGTTGTGGCCTACAGCGCAGAGGACGGCATTCTGTGCATCACCGAGCACGCCCTTCAACCAGTTCCGCCCCAACTTGCCGTCTGCTTTCTGGTGGCCGATCTCTGGCTCGATTGCTGATCTGCGCTTCATCTCTTTCTTGATCGCCTTGGTG